>URYT01000105.1 GCA_900552185.1 uncultured Collinsella sp.
GCGTGTGGCTTGGGCGCCGCGGAACTCCATCCGCGGCGCCCTTTTATTCCAAAATCTATGCAGGGGCCCGCTCGGATATGTGTTCCGAGCGGGCCCCTGCTGTTAGCTTGTGGCACTGAATAGTTTAGGCTTCGTCGACGATCTTAAGGCCGCGCGTGCGATCGATCTCGTTGAGGAGGTTAACGCGACGCTCGTGACGACCACCCTCAAACTCGGCGTCGAGCCACTCGTCGACAATCATCTTGGCGAGCTCGGAGCCCACGACGCGGGCGCCAAAGGCGAGCACGTTGGTGTTGTTGTGCATGCGGGAGAGCTTGGCGCTGAAGGGCTCGGAGCATACGACGGCGCGAACACCTTCGACCTTGTTGGCGGCCAGGCTGATGCCGACGCCGGTACCGCAGATCAGGATACCCAGGTCGACGTCACCGTTGGCCACGGCCTTACCCACCTTGTAGCCGGCGATGGGGTAATCGAAGCTCTCGGAGGTGTCGGTGCCAAAGTTCACGACCTCGCAGCCGCGCTCCTTCAGGTGCTCGGAGATGATGTTCTTGAGCTCGACGGCGGCGTGGTCGTTACCGATACCAATCTTCATGAGTGGTTCCTCTCTGGTCCGTGCGGCGGAATTGCTAAAGGTTTTACCGTGTTCGACTGCATGATAGCGCGACTTTTGTGGAAACGCTCGGGCGTTTTTTGGTCAAACGCTTTAGCATGCAACAAGACTAGCTTTTCATGTATTAATGCCGTCAGTTTGCGCTTGAACGCCGTCCGCCGGAACTTGGGTTGCGGTTTTTGATGCATTGTTATCAAATAAAAGAGCTAATTATTTTCGAGAGCCCTGTCCGTTATACAAGTAGGAGATACCTATGCCTGCCGATTCTCTTCGCGATGCCGCGTTTTGCGATGTTTTGAACTGCGAGCTTGTCTGTGCACTCGGCTGCACCGAGCCCATTGCCGTTGCCTATGCAGCGGCGTTGGCGAGCCAGACGCTTGGTTGCGAACCCGATCATATGGATGTTGCCTGCTCGGGCAACATCATCAAGAACGTCAAGAGCGTGACCGTGCCCAACTCGGGTGGTATGCACGGTATTGAGGCCGCGGCCGTGCTGGGTGCCGTGGGCGGCGACGCCAAGAGCGCGCTCGAGGTGCTCGAGAGCGTTAACGATGAAGACCGTGCACGCGTGGTCGAGCTCCTC
The DNA here is from genome assembly GCA_900552185.1 of uncultured Collinsella sp. GTDB lineage: Bacteria > Actinomycetota > Coriobacteriia > Coriobacteriales > Coriobacteriaceae > Collinsella. Next base: position 1,194 of record URYT01000105.1, read on the forward strand.
GCCGACGCCGACTACTGCGATGTGTCGCTTGTCGAGGGCGTGCCCAACCTCTACATCAAGGTGACTGCGACGGCCGGGGGCCATACCGCGGTCGTCGAGATTACCGATCACCACACCAATGTCACGTGCCATACGCTCGACGGTATTCCGGTGTGCGGCAAGTCGGCGGGGGAGTGTGCCGCCTGCGCCGAGCGCGTGGTGGCCGAGCGTGCGGCGGATAAGGCCGACACGCCCATGTCGATTGAGTCCATCATTGACTTTATCGAGGACGGCGACATTGAGGACGCCCGCGCTGCCGTTGAGCGTCAGATTGAGCTGAATGGCGCGATCAGTGCCGAGGGCCTTGCGCACGCTTGGGGCGCCGAGGTGGGTCGTACGCTGCTGGGTGCTCGTGCCGATGACGTCGCCTGCCGTGCCCGTGCCCGTGCGGCCGCCGGGTCCGACGCCCGCATGAATGGCTGCGCGCTGCCGGTCGCCATTGTGTGCGGCTCGGGCAATCAGGGCATTACCTGCGCATTGCCCGTCATGGAGTATGCCGAGTACCTGCGTTGCGACCACGAGCGCCTGGTGCGCGCCGTGATGCTGTCCGATCTGATCGCCGTGCATATCAAGAGCTATATTGGTGCGCTCTCGGCGTTTTGCGGTGCTATTTGCGCCGCGTGCGGCGCCGGCGCTGCGATTACCTGGCTGTGCGGTGGCACGCGCGAGCAGATTGGCGCGACGGTCTCGAATACGCTCGGTAACGTGGGCGGCATCGTGTGCGACGGCGCCAAGGCGAGCTGTGCCGCCAAGATCTCGGCTGCCGTCGATGCGGCGATTCTGGGCCATGATATGGCCATGCAGGGTCGCGGCTTCCGCGCCGGCGAGGGCCTGATCCAAGATACCGTTGAGCAGACAATCGCTAGCATGGGCTACGTAGGCCGTGTGGGTATGAAGGACACCGACGTCGAGATCCTCAACATCATGATCGGCAAAACCCAAGTGTGCTAGGACAGTTCGTCGGCTATTTGGTGCTCGTAGAAGGCTTCTACTACGGCGTTGAAATCGCGGGCGAAGTCTTCCATGGTTCCGCGCCAGGTGGCTCGGCTGGGCTTGCCTTGGCCCACATAGGCAGTCTGAATGCCGCAGGCGGGGCTGGGGAAGTCGCGTTTGGGATCGTTGCCCACCATAAGAACCTCGTGCGGCTCGAGCCCCATCACCTGAAGCTGCTCTAGGTAGTAGGTGGCATCGGGCTTGCAGCGGGTGGTGTTTCCCATGTGCGTGACGAGCTCAAAGGGGGCGTCGGCCAGATCGCCCCAACCCATACGGCACTCGATGGCCCCCTGCGGAAAGCTGGGGTTGGTGAAGAGCGCGCAGCGCAGTCCTGCATCCTGTACGGCCTGAAGCGCGGCGTGTGCGCCGGGCATGGCGTGGGCGTTGATGACATCGTCGTTCTTGTGCGGAAGAACTTCGCGGTCGTAGTAGGTAAACGCCTCGTAGATAAGTGGGTCCGAGAGGCAAATGCCGCACCGGCGCTCAACCTCTTCTTGGTAAAACTCAAGATTGGTGCGATTATCCGTGCCGCTTCGGCGGTTGGCGTTGAGGTCGACCAAGATGGTGCCGAGGCGTGCCATCGTGCCACCGCGGCTGCGTCGCCCGATGTCCGCGAGCATCGACGAGACATCCTTAAAATACCGAAGGATGAATGCGTTGAGGTTGATGCTAAGAAGCGTCTCGTCCATATCGAAAACGACTGCTTTAAGCACGCGGGCACCTTTCTCGAAAAATCGTTCCAGAATCGTATATCTGGGATACTTTACCCCAAAGGCGTATGGGCAAACTGCTTATCGTCAAGTTGTGGAGACGGCTGTCCATAAGATTACGAAAAAGTCTCCACACGAGTAAAAAAACGCAGTTCACGCTTGAAATCGAACCCATTTCCCCGTAACCTATACGAACGTGATTGCATAAGCGTCACATTAGTATCTGTCGGCTCCCGAGTGTTCCTAAACGTTGTGTGCTTGTCGCACCCTTCTGTAGGTCCTAGCAATCGGGGCCCCGTAGTTCGAAAGGGGTCCACCTTTGAGTGAGATTCAGAACTCGTCCATTTTCTCTCTTGACGATGTCAACGAGGAGGAGATGAACAACCTCATCGACGGTACGATTACCGACTTTGATGAGGGCGATCTCGTTAACGGCACTGTCGTTAAGATCGAGCATGACGAGGTGCTCGTTGACATCGGATTCAAGTCCGAGGGCGTTATCCCGGTCCGCGAGCTGTCCATCCGCAAGGACGCTAACCCTGCAGACATCGTTGCACTCGGTGATCCCATCGAGGCCCTGGTTCTCCAGAAGGAGGACAAGGACGGTCGTCTGGTCCTGTCCAAGAAGCGTGCCGAGTACGAGCGTGCTTGGAACCGCATCGAGGAGAAGTTCAACTCCGGCGAGAACGTCGAGGGCGAGGTTATCGAGGTTGTCAAGGGCGGCCTGATCCTCGACATCGGCCTGCGTGGCTTCCTGCCCGCATCCCTCGTCGACCTCCGTCGTGTCAAGGACCTCACCTCCTACATGGGCACCCGCATCGAGGCCCGCGTCATCGAGATGGACCGCAACCGCAACAACGTCGTCCTCTCCCGTCGCGTCGTGCTCGAGGAGTCCCGTAAGGCCGAGCGCTCCGAGATTCTGTCCAAGCTCAAGTCTGGCATGCGTCTCCAGGGCACCGTTTCCTCCATCGTCGACTTCGGCGCCTTCGTCGACCTCGGCGGTATCGACGGCCTCATCCACATTTCCGAGCTCTCCTGGAACCACGTCAACCATCCTTCCGAGGTTGTCAAGGTCGGCCAGGAGGTCGAGGTCGAGGTTCTCGACGTCGATCTCAACCGCGAGCGCATCTCCCTGGGTCTCAAGCAGACCACCGAGGATCCGTGGCGCGCACTGGTCAAGAAGTACCCCGTCGGCGCTATCGTCGAGGGTACTGTGACCAAGCTTGTCCCGTTCGGCGCTTTCGTCGACCTGGGCGAGGGCATCGAGGGCCTGGTGCACATCTCCGAGATGGCCAACAAGCACGTCGACCAGCCTTCTCAGGTCACCCACGTGGGCGACAAGGTTCAGGTCAAGGTCATGGAGATCGACCTCGACCGTCGTCGTATCTCCCTGTCCATGAAGTCTGCTGCTGAGACTCTGGGCGTCGAGATCGAGGTTACCCCGCTGCCTTCCGAGAAGAAGGACGAGGAGACCGACGCCGAGTAAATCGGTTTGACGTTCACTTGTTTTAAGGGATCCGTCCGCAATGGACGGGTCCCTTTTTGCATTTGTTGCTGAGGTACGCGATGCTGCCCGTGCGCAATGCTGCCCGGGCTGTTCACAGGCTATTGGGTTATTGGTGCATGAAGAAAAGCCGACATCCCGCCTCGGGGAGGAGGCGGGAACGCACCGAGTAGACGGAGGGGTGCGGAGCGCGGTCGCGTCTCGACTGACGACGTTGCCCATCGACGACTCTATTGTACTGCATAGCGCGGTTCTTGGTTTATCGTGTCGAACGCTTGTGTTGTGCCATTGCCTGCGGCAACGGTGTGCTACACTCTTGCACTGCTGAGTGGGCCAGACGGTCGCGCGATGTGCTGCTTGCAGCACGCGTGAGGAAAGTCCGGGCTCCAGAGGGCGGGATGCCGGCTAACGGCCGGGCGGAGTGATCCGACGGAAAGCGCCGCAGAAAAGAAGACTCCCACCTGCGCCGCAAGGCGTAAAGGGAAAAGCTGAAACGGTGGTGTAAGAGACCACCAGCGTCGTGGCAACACGGCGGCTTGGCAAGCCCCATCCGGAGCAAGCGCGAATAGGAACGCTATGGGCCGGCCCGGTCCGCGTTCGGGTAGCGTGCGTGGAGCTGCATGGTAACGTGCAGACAAGATAAATGACCGTTCACGACAGAACCCGGCTTATAGGCCCACTCGGCAACTATGTTGACGCTGCGAACCCGTCAGCGCGGCAATCTGCCTTTCAAGCCTTCGGGCATGACCATAAGGTCATGCCCTCGTCTTTCATGCCAACTTGTACGTTCTGGACGGCGCTCGCTCATATGACCCAATCCGCTGTCAAGAGCCACAATGGCCCCGCCGACCGCTTGCAATCGGTCGGCGGGGCCTGCCGTTGAACCCGTCCCGGTCCGCCCCCGGCATGTCGTCGACGCCTTCGGCTCAGTCTCATATCCGCGGATACCGTTCTGCCGGCCCGCACTCCATTCCTTCGGCGGGGTTCCCCAAGTCTGTCGAGGCGCATGCGGAGGGCTCCGCGCGCACAGCGAAAGCGGGGGTATCCCCGAAGGCTGCCCGGCTCGCCGGGACGGGGGCTATGTCTATTCCGCGCCCTCCCGGCACATCATGCCGAGGGCCCAGAGCCACCTCACGAGCTCGGCCGCGGTGGCCGCGTTGGCCTTCGCCGCGGGCATGCTCTGCTGCGCCTTCGCCATGATGGGCAGCAACTTCCCGCTGCTCGTCGCCGGATTCATGTTGCTCGGCCTCATGTACGGTGGGAATATGTGCTCGATGTCGGCCATGGTGGGCACCTTCTTTGGGCCGAAGTACTACGGCATCAACTACGCCATCGCCACCTGCCAGATGATCCCGGCCGCCATCGTAGGTCCGCAGATTCTCGCCCTCTCGCAAATGGGATCGGGCAGCTACCTCGGCGCCTTCTGGGTCTTCTTCGGCGTGGCCATTGCGGCCCTTATCGTTTCGCTGTTCATCAAGCCTCCGAAGAACAATAGGGCCGCCTAGAGGCCCGGGAGGGGAACCAGAGCGGCCCTCGCCTCTCGCGATTGGGCCTCCCACCCGCGCACGACCCCGTCGTCTCCTTCGTTGCATCCCCGAGAACTCCGCACGGCTTCCAAATTGAGTCGCCGCTCGTGCACGCCTCGCGTCGCCCTCGCCAATTGGCCAAAAATCGCGCGCGGACTGCTATTTTCGAGGGATTCTCCTCGGGGTCCGCTGTCCCGGGCTCGTACACCCCTTTGCAGCGGCATTCTGAACTGGGGAAACTCAGCTCGAGGATGACGCCGATCCCGAGATTGCGACCCCACGGCACAGCTGGCGCGGGGTTTTTGGCCAGAAAGCGCCAAACGTGCCTCCCCGCATACAGCTCGCGCGCCTTTTTTGGCCAGCGATGACCCGTCCGTACAGCTCGCGCGCGGTTTTGGCCAGCGGCGATACGACGCGCGATGGGTTCCCAATCCGCGAATGTTCCATCCCAGCGCTTGCGGCTTTTCATTTTCGCATGGCCCCATTACCTCAAACGCGACGCAACTGCGGTCTGCGCGAGGAATGAACCGAGAATTTCCTGCGTCATAGTTGCGGTCGTGAGCACCGTTCTAGAGGACATGGCCGAGAGCGGCGAAGAAGCGCCCACCCCTCTGGCCAGTCGCACCTATTCGGGTAAGTTCGCGTTGCGCATCCCGCCCGAGAAGCATCGCGAGCTCGCCATCGAAGCTGCCGAGCAGCATGTCTCGCTCAACCAACTCGTGGTGTCGCGACTTTGAGTTGCGCGTCTGGCGGCATGCGCTTGGGAGATCACAAGCCCATGCCGTTCGCAGGACCATGAAAGCGGCAGGCTCACGAGCACGCGGATTCGCAGAGCTCGCTAGCTC
>URYT01000106.1 GCA_900552185.1 uncultured Collinsella sp.
GGCGGCAAGCCACGGCCTGCACGTATTGAAAAAATCATCATCGAATCTATCAGTATGGCATCGGACAAAACGTTTTGCCCCACCAGTTGGCGAATTACCGCGCCGCCGTCACATATCAAACGCCAAAATGTGCGAGACTGTCTTGTGCAATTGTGTCGGCCGAGGGAGCGCCGGCACTCGATTCGCATGGAGTAACCCACAACGATGCTGCTTACGCAAACGACAACGCCCGAGGACGTCAAGGCTCTTAATCGTGCCGAGCTCCCGCAGCTCTGCGACGAGATTCGCCACGCCATCCTCGAAAGCTCCGCCGCCGTCGGCGGGCACGTTGCCCCCAACCTGGGCGTCGTTGAGCTTACGGTCGCGCTCCATCGCGTGTTTAACTCCCCTATCGACAAGATTCTCTTTGACGTTTCGCACCAGACCTACGCCCACAAGGCGCTGACTGGGCGCGCGTACACTTATATCGATCCGAAGCGCTTTGGCGAGGCCTCTGGCTTTGCCAATCCCGACGAGTCCGAGCACGACCTGTTCGCCATGGGCCATACCTCCACGTCGGTGAGCCTGGGCTGCGGCCTGGCGCACGCTCGTGACCTGGCGGGCGATGCGTACAACGTCATCACCATCATTGGCGACGGCTCGCTTTCGGGCGGCCTGGCGTTTGAGGGCTTCAACAATGCCGCCGAACTCGACAGCAACCTGATCATCATCGTCAACGATAACGACCAGTCCATCGCCGAGAACCACGGTGGCCTCTATCGCAATCTGGCCGAGCTGCGCGCCAGCAACGGCACCTGTGAGCGCAACGTTTTCCGCGCGATGGGACTCGACTACCGTTATTTGGACGCCGGCAACGACGTGTTGGCCCTAGTCGACGCGCTGCAGGAACTGCGCAATATCGATCATCCCATCGTGCTGCACGTCTCCACCGCCAAGGGCAAGGGCTTTGAGCCAGCCCAAAACGACCCCGAGCGCTGGCACCACGTGGGTCCGTTTGACATGGCGACCGGGCGCAAGCTCTGCCCGGGCCATCCGAGCGAGCCTGCGCCGCGCACCTACGCCGACATTACGGGCGAGGCGCTCAGCGCCGCCATCGAGCGCGATCCGCAGGTCGTGGGCATCACGGCCGCCACACCCTACATCATGGGCTTTACACCCGAGCTTCGCGCCGCCGCCGGCAAACAGTTCGTCGATGTGGGCATTGCCGAGGAGCACGCCGTGACCTTTGCCACCGCGCTTGCGCGCTCGGGCGCCAAGCCAGTCTTTGGTGTGTACGGCACGTTTTTGCAGCGCGCCTACGACGAGCTGTGGCACGATCTGTGCCTCAACGACGCCCCCGCAACCATTTTGGTGTTTGGTGCGTCAATCTTTGGCACCACGTCCGAGACGCACCTTTCGTTCTTTGATATTTCCATGCTGGGCGGTCTTCCCAACATGCACTACTTGGCGCCGGCCTGCATGGAGGAATATCTGTCCATGCTGAGCTGGTCGCTCGACCACCGCGAGCATCCCGTGGCAATCCGCGTACCGGGCATCGGCCTGGTAAGCCGCCCCGACCTTGCGCCCGCCGAAGACACCGACTACAGCGCCGTTCGCTACAACGTGGTGCGTCAGGGCCGCGACGTTGCCGTGCTCGCGCTTGGCGATTTCTTTGAGCTGGGTGAGCGCGTGGCAAACCGCTTGGCCGCCGAGTACGGTATCGAGGCCACGCTCGTCAACCCTCGCTTTGCAGCCGAGCTCGACCGCAAGTTCCTCGACAGCCTTGTCGCCGAGCATCGCGTTGTCGTCACCCTCGAGGACGGCATCTTGGACGGCGGCTGGGGCGAGCGCGTGGCGTGCTACCTGGCCTGCACGCCCGTGCGCACGCGCACCTTCGGCATCGCCAAGGGCTTCCCCGACCGCTACGACCCCAACGAACTGCTCGCGCAGAACGGCATGACGGTCGAGAACATGGCCGCCGAAGCCGCAAGACTACTCAACGAGTAAGAAAACCTCCGCAAGGAAAGCACCCCCCTGCGGAGGTTTTTGTTTTCGCGACGCGATTATCTCGATCTGTAACATCTAGGGCCCGAATTCCCGTCTAACTGTTACAGATCGAGACAAAACGTCTTAGTCCCTGACCTTTGTCTCAATCTGTAACAGATAGAGACCTTTTGTCCGTCCAGATGTTACAGATCGAGACATTCGAATTCCCCTGAAGAGAAAATCTCAATCTGTAACAGTTACTCGGCAGAAACGGCCGCAGATGTTACAGATCGAGACAAAACAGTAAGGCATGCCGCTGCATCGGCCAGAACCACCACAAAGGTGCCTGTCCCCTATGTGGTGGTTTTAAATCATGGTCGGTGCGAAAAACGAATAACCGTTCATACGCGATCTCCTTACTTATATATGCGTCGTGTTGCCGCCATTATAGCGACCGCTGCGAGCGATCATGCCGTCTGCAAAGCGCTATCTCAGCTGCAATAATCGACGTTTGCCCAGATAAAACCTGCCAAAATAAACCTGTCCCTTTTTGATAGGCGGAATAACCCATAAGGTAAGTATGTTTCTGAGTTATTTCGTGTTGACCCATTTGAGCGCGATAGGGTATAACTCTACTCAACCGCTAGGGATTTTATTGAGAAAGGTGTTCTACCATGAGCAAGAACCTCTCCCAGCAGGTCGTTCTCGACCGCCGCGGCTTCGTTGCCGCCACCTTCGCAACCGTCGCCGGCCTTGGTCTTGCCGGCTGCTCCGACACCAGCGCCGAGGCCGACAAGGGTTCCGCCGCCGGTTCCTCCAAGAGCTCCGAGGATACCGAGGCTTCCGCCACACTCGACGCTAAGGCATTCGACAAGCTCGTCAACGACGGCCCCAAGGCCGATGACGACGCCATTGCCGCCAGCACCTGGGCCACGGCCGTCAAGGACGCCGGCGTCTTTAAGATCGGTGGCGTTCAGACCTCCACGCTCTTCTCCCTCCTCAACGAGAAAGACGGTCAGACCCGCGGCTTCGACGCCGGTATCGCACAGCTTCTGTCCAACTACATTCTGGGCGAGAACAAAGTCGAGATCACCCAGGTGACCTCGGACACGCGCGAGTCCGTCCTGCAGAACGGCCAGGTCGACGCCGTCTTTGCCACCTACACCATCACTGACGAGCGCAAGAAGCTCGTCTCCTTTGCCGGCCCCTACTACTACACCCAGCAGGCCATCCTGGTACTCGCCGATAACGACGACATCAAGAGCGTCGACGACCTGGCCAACAAGAACGTCGCCGTCCAGTCCGGCTCCAACGGCCCCGCCATCCTGGAGGAGTTCGCCCCCAAGGCCAGCCAACAGGAGTTCAAGACCGACGAGGAGGCCCGCCAGGCACTCCAGCAGGGCCGCGTTGACGCCTACGTCATCGACAACAACATGCAGCAGAGCGCCCTGGTCCGCGAGCCCGGTAAGTACAAGATCGCCGGCAAGCCCTTCGGCAACAAGGAGCCCTATGGCATCGGCCTGCCGCTCGATTCCGACGGTGTCGCCTTCGTCAACGACTTCCTTAAGAAGATTGAGGACGATGGCACCTGGACCGAGCTGTGGCAGATCTGCATTGGCGACCGTACGGGCGACACCAATGTTCCCGAGCTGCCCGAGGTCGGCGCCTAGACAGCGAGCCTAGTAACGGCCGTTGCGAAACCATACGGAAACGCACGATGCGCTTTATTGCGCTAAACTGTTTCCTCACTGAGTTGTCGGGGCTTCCGTACACACGGGAGCCCCTTTCCTTATCGGCGGGAGGTCCGCATGAGTCTCTCCGAACTCTGGTCGCTCTATGGCCAGAACTATATCGACGCGCTGCTCGCAACCTGGGGCATGACGCTTGAGTCGTTTGCCATCGCCATGGTGCTGGCCGTCGCCGTCACCGTGATGCGCGTGTCGCCGCTCAAGCCGCTGCGCGTCTTTGGCGACCTGTATGTGCAGGTCTTCCGTAACATCCCCGGCATCGCACTGCTCATCATCGTCGTCTATGCGCTGCCACCGCTCAAGGTCGTCCTGCCCTACCGCACCTGCGTTATCGTCGCCACGGTCCTTTTGGGCTCGGCCTTTGGCTCCGAGAACTTTATGAGCGGCATCAACACCGTCGGCGTCGGTCAGGTCGAAGCCGCACGTTCGCTCGGCATGAGCTTTAACCGCATCCTCGCCAAGATCGTGATTCCGCAGGCACTGCGTTCGAGCGTACTGCCCATGACCAACCTCTTTATCGCTGTCATGCTCACCACCGCCTTGGGCAGCCAGGTGCCGCTTAAACCGCAGGAGCTCACCGGCGTGGTGAGCTACATCAACACGCGCTCGCTCGGCGGCGTCGCCGCATTCTTTATCTCGGCGCTCGGCTACCTGGGCACGGCATTTGTGGTGAGCCACATTGGCAACTATATCGATAAGAAGGTGAGGATCCTCCGATGAGCAAGCATTCCTCCCCTGCGCTTACCATGCGCGATGCGCTCTACGAGGCTCCCGGCCCCAAGATGCGCGCCAAGATTCGCATCGGCACCGCCATCTCGCTTGTTGCCGTCGCCGCACTCGTCGTCCTGGTACTGCAGCGCTTTTATGTGACCGGCCAGCTTTCGGTCCACTATTGGTATTTCTTTACGCACCTCACCACATGGAAGTTCTTGCTTGCCGGCTTTGAGGGCACCGTTAAAGTCGCACTCACCGCTGGCGCAATCGCGCTGGTGCTGGGCTTAGCCCTTATGCTCGGCCGTACCAGCGACATTAAGCCGCTGCAGCTGGTCTGCCGCGTGCTCACCGATTTCTTCCGCGGCGTGCCGAGCCTTCTGTTCATCTACTTCTTCTTTTTGGTGCTGCCCCAGTACAAGATCGCGCTGCCGTCGTTCTGGATGCTCACGCTCCCTGTCGCGCTCGCTGCAGCCGGCGTGCTGGCTGAGATTTTCCGCGCCGGCGTCAACGCCGTGCCACGTGGGCAGGTCGAGGCGGCCCAGGCACTCGGTCTCTCCAAAGCTAAAATCACCTTTAAAATCGTGTTGCCGCAGGCTATTCGATTTATCATCCCGTCGTTGATTTCGCAGCTCGTGGTCGTAGTCAAAGACACCACCGTCGCCTATGTGGTGAGCTACCCCGACCTCATGCAAAACGCCCGCGTGCTCATTACCAACTACGACGCTCTCGTGTCGGTCTACCTGGTAATCGCGGTCATCTATATCCTCATCAACGTCGCGATCAACAAGGCCGCTGTCTACGTTTCGCACAAGACCGGCGCGACCATCATCCGCTAACGCTTTACCATTTCAAGTCATAAGGAGCCGAGCACCATGGCACAGAGCACCTCTTCCACCGGCAATCAGCCGTTAATCGAGCTCAGACACGTCGATAAGCACTATGGCGATCTGCACGTCCTCAACGACATCAATCTGTCGGTCGACCGCGGCGAGGTCGTCGTGGTGATCGGTCCTTCGGGCTCGGGCAAGTCGACCATGTGCCGCACCATCAACCGCTTGGAAACCATCGACTCGGGCGAAATCCTCATCGAGGGCGAGCCTCTGCCGCAGGAAGGCAAAGACCTTGCCCACATGCGCGCCGAGTTGGGCATGGTGTTCCAACAGTTCAACCTGTTCGCACATATGACGGTGCTGCAGAACGTCATGCTGGGACCGGTCGACGTGCTGGGCGTGTCCAAGGAGGAGGCTCGTGAGCGCGCCATGGACCTGCTGAGCCGCGTGGGCGTGGCCAAGCAGGCCGACAAGGTGCCCGCACAGCTTTCGGGCGGCCAGCAGCAGCGCGTGGCCATCGCCCGTTCACTTGCTATGCAGCCCAAGGCCATGCTCTTTGACGAGCCCACGAGCGCCCTTGACCCCGAAATGATCAACGAGGTGCTCGAGGTCATGGTCCGTCTGGCCCAGCAGGGCATGACGATGATCGTCATTACGCACGAGATGAACTTTGCCCGCCGCGTGGCCGATCGCGTCGTCTTTATGGCCGACGGCCAGATCGTGGAAACCGGCACGCCCGACGAGTTCTTCGACCATCCCCAGACCAAGCGTGCCCAGGACTTCCTCAACTCCATCAAGGGCCACTAACCCAATTGCCACGCGGGCGAATTCATCAGTAACGTTTGTCCCGCGCCACCCCTGTGCCATGTCCACCCGGATTCGAAAGCCACACCCATGATCGGAACCCGTACCTCATCGTCCTACACCCCGCACGTCGACGTTGCCCCCGCCGACCGTCCGCTCATCCTGGTGGCGCCGCGTTGGGAAGAGGCAAAGCCGTTTTTAAGCGAGACGCTCTCCCCCAACGAGGAAATCGCAAGCGTCTTTGTCGATGCCATCCTTGCCGCCGGCGGCCTGCCGCTGCAGATGTCCATCACCGAGGACATTGAGGTCATTCGCCATTACGTCGATATCGCCGACGGTATCGCTATTCCCGGCGGCCCGGACGTCAACCCCAAGCGCTGGGGCGATGATCGACCCTACGACCCCACCCTCTGCTGCGAGATCCGCGATAGCTTTGAGTTTAAGCTGGTCGGCGAGGTGCTCCGCGCCAAGAAGCCGCTCTTTACCACCTGCCGCGGCACGCAGCTGCTCAACGTCGCTACTGGCGGCACCCTGTGCATGGACGTGCCGAGCCTGGGTGCGCGCGAGGGCCGCACGCAGTGGCGCCACACCCACGTGCTCAACGATCCCGTGCATCCTGTCGAGGTCATGCCGGGCTCGCTGCTGGAGCGCGCACTTGGCGGGCACAGACTGATCCAGACCAACTCGGCACATCACTGCTGCGTCAACCGTCTGGGTAAGAGCA
>URYT01000107.1 GCA_900552185.1 uncultured Collinsella sp.
ACCGCAGGAAGCTTGGATACGCCTAGGCGCGGTCCAAGAAATCGTCCGCACCCCCCCTTGAGCGTTAGCGCCATGGCGAAGGCAATCTGCAGCACCTTATTGCGACTCGGATGACGCGCACCGGTAAAGATCTGATAGCCAAAGGTCTCATTGAGATCGGCCATACGAACCACGCGCGAGCGCTCCAAGCCCTTTTCCTGCAGCAGCTGCTTCAGGTAGTCCGAAAGCGACGGGGTGGCAAAGTCGTGCTCCTTGATATAGCCATCGATGTTTGGCGCGTCGAGAAGCTCATTGAGTAACTCGTCAGTCAGCTTTTTATCGGGCATACGACCTCACCTCCCCCAGTGCATGCAACATGCTAGAAACCGCTTACGTCCGAACGCTCCCAGCTAGCAACCTGGTCGGGAGACACCGTACCCAGCGCCTCGAACTTCCAGGAGCCGCCCGCCTTCAGATGATTGGTGTTTGCAAGAGCCGTTCCAACCTGGTTGCCATCGGCATCATACAGAACATATTCAATCTGAATGTAGCTCTTTTCCTTGTCCGTGTTATTGGTCAGCGTGCCCGAGATCTTATAGGTAAACTGATTGGAAGTGTCTTCAGCCTCGTCAGCAATGGTATACGGTTCTTGCGGTTCTTTTTGCTCCTCAGCCTGCTGTGTCGTCTCGGCAGGTTTTGCCGAATCGCTCGCAGACGAATCGGTTAAGTTGCCGCCCATAGAGCCCACGGCACCGACAATAACCAGCACTACGATGATGCCTAGGACAATCTTGCCGATCGGCTTCTTTCCCTCTTTTGCCATTATTCATCCTTCATTCATCCTTCCTACGATCCGGCTACCGTGCCGGCACACAGCACATTGTAGGAAGGATTAAACTTGAATTCATTAGCTGAGAGCTAAGGTTGCGGTAAACGGCCAATGCGGTTATCCAAACGCCGAGCAAACGCACTTTGCGCGACCGTCTGCTGGCAGCGCATCAACCCACCGTGACGGATTCCCCAGTAAAGGCACTAATCATCAACAGGACAAAAAACACCAGGTAGCTGACACTCAGCGGGTACGCAATAATCAGGAAGACGACCCAGCCGACATTGGTTTTACCGTCGGCACGGCGTTGTTCGCGATTGCGGCAGAGCCAAATCGTCACGCCAATAGCCACAATCAACAGCACGAGTGCCGCTGCTGCCAACCCGGCAAGCGCAAACATCACGCCAATGCTCACGGCAATAACCGGAAGCAGCAGCAGGCCGCACCCGCACCCACCAGGACTATACACGGCAGTCTGTCGGCGCCTCATCATCACTCCAAGTCAAGCAATCGTTTGTAGACATTGAGGCCTTTGAGTAGGATTTCCTCGTCGAAGAGCATGGCATCGGTGTGAAGGGCGCTCATCGCATAAGCTGGACAGCCGTCTGCGTCGATCGGGTTTTCTTGCGCCTCTGGCATACCCGTGCCCAGCAGGAAAAACACGCCCGGCAGATGGCGCTGATAGAAAGCAAAGTCCTCGGCAATTAGCAGCGGCGCCTCCACAAGCTGCAGCCCGGGCAAGGCAGGCGCGACGCTGACAAACAACTCGGGGTCGTTGTCGACCGGCGGATAGCCCTCGGCAAAGTCGAGATCATACGTGCAGCCCGTTGCGGCGCAGGCATCGTCCAGCACGCGGCGCACGTCTTCGCGCGCCCGGTCGAACATGTCGTCCGTAAACACACGCAGGCTTCCGGCCACATGGGCCTCCCCCGCCACCGCGTTGCAAACCGTACCGGCCTGCAGCAAACCAAACTTACCGATACAGGGCTCGTCGGTGCCCAGCTCGTCCATCAGTTCGCGCTCGGCAACCAAGAACTTGGCAGCCGCCAGCGCCGCATCGTGCGACTCCTCGACCGGAACGCCATAGGTCTTAGCGATATGGATGCTCGTCCCGTGAATATGAATGTGTGTCTCACTCGAACGCGCCAGCAGCGGACCGGAACAACTCGCCAACGTGCCGGCAGGCAGATCGGGCCACACATGGAAGCCAAAAATGCGGTCAGCCCCATAGCGCTCGAACACACCGCTCTCGCATACCGTCTTGGCACCACCGGTCGTTTCCTCGGCCGGCTGGAACACAAAGAGAACGTTGCGCCTAATGGCGCCCGGCTGCTCGCGAATCGTACGGTCGACATACGTCGCGGCGGCAAGTGCCATGGCCATGTGTCCGTCATGTCCGCAAGCGTGCATCTTGCCGGGATGGATCGAGGCAAAGGCCGCTCCCGTCGCCTCCGCGATGGGCAGCGCATCCATATCGGCGCGAATCGCCGTGGCACGCGCGGCACCAACGCCAGTGTCGAAGAAAGCGCAGACGCAGCTGGGACACGGATGGGTCACCTCGCAAGCGAGCGGCGCCAACACGCCCTCGATATAGGCAATAGTCTGCGGAAGATCGAAATCGAGCTCCGGAATGCGATGGAGATCGCGGCGATAGCGACGGAGTTCTTGGAGCTCGGTCATAGAGAATCCCTTCGTGAGGCACATCTGTTGCAACTTATTGTGATACAGGATTGTGGCACACATGTTTCCAGCATATTGCTGCATTTTTTAAACGTTATATACGAATACTCTTGTTTGGTAAAGTGCAACGTGATAGGGTCTTTACCACTTGATAGAGGCGCGGGCACGAAGAGCCGCGGGCGAGCCGGCAGGCTTTGACCCCGTGGGGAGGCGAAACCCGCCGAACTGGGTTTTTCGGGCACGAACAACCTGGTGGGCCTGTGGGAAACACCCACAGGACTGTCTGCAGCAATGCGGGAGCGCTATCCGGACATTGGGTCCACGCTATGCGGATTCGATGCGCAGATGGCGCCGTCTGGATAGCGAGGTTTACGGGACATGGCATTGACCCCCAACGAGGCATATGCGGCCAAGCAGCCGTTTGTGGACAAGGAGACACTCGAGCATATCGTCGAGCAGTTCCCCACGCCGTTTCATCTATACGACGAGGCGGGCACCCGCCGCAACATGCAAGAAGTGCGCGACGCCTTTGCATGGAACCCGGGCTTTAAGGAATACTTTGCCGTCAAGGCCAACCCCAACCCGGCGCTCATCTCCATTCTCAACGAATACGGCTGCGGCTGCGATTGCTCGAGCTATACCGAGCTCATGATCGCCCGCTCGCTGGGCATCACGGGACACGACATCATGTTCTCTTCCAACGACACGCCGGCTGCCGACTTTGAGCTCGCCAACAAGCTGGGTGCCATCGTCAACTTTGACGACATCAGCCACATCGAGTTCTTTGAGCGTGTCGCAGGCCCCATCCCCAAGACGGTCAGTTGCCGTTTTAATCCGGGCGGCCTGTTCCAGCTTTCCAACGGCATCATGGACAACCCGGGCGACTCCAAATACGGCATGACCACCGAACAACTCTTCGAGGCGTTCCGCATGCTCAAGACCAAGGGCGCCGAGGACTTTGGCATCCACGCATTCCTTGCCAGCAACACCGTCACCAACGACTACTACCCCAAGCTCGCGCGCATCCTCTTTGAGCTCGCCGTGCGCTTGGAGCGCGAGACCGGCGCACACGTCGCCTTCATCAATCTGTCCGGCGGAGTCGGCATCCCCTACCTGCCCGAGCAGCAGGCCAACGACATTCACGCCATCGGCGAGGGAGTACACGCGGCATACGACGAGATTCTGGTTCCCGCTGGCATGGGCGATATGGCGATCTGCACCGAGATGGGCCGCTTTATGATGGGTCCCTATGGGTGCCTGGTCACCAAGGCCATCCACGAGAAGCAGATCTACAAGGACTATATCGGCGTGGACGCCAGTGCCGTCGACCTCATTCGTCCCGCCATGTATGGCGCTTACCACCACATCACGGTGATGGGTCAGCCGGACGGTCCCGATAAAACCGCAGCCCCCGTCACGAACACGTACGACATCACGGGCAATCTGTGCGAGAACAATGACAAGTTCGCCATCGACCGCGAGCTTCCGCATATCGACATGGGCGACCTGCTCGTGATTCACGACACCGGCGCGCATGGCCACTCTATGGGCTACAACTACAACGGCCGCCTGCGCTCCGCCGAGGTCCTGCTGCGCCCCGATGACTCGGCAGACCTCATTCGCCGCGCCGAGCGTCCGGGCGATTACTTTGCCACACTCGACGTGCTGCCGTGCGGCCGCGAGCTGCTGGCCAAATCGCGCGCCGAAAGCGCCCGCCGTCGCGCTCAGGACGAGCGCCTAGCAGTCGCCGCCAAATGGAACAAACGCGTCCAGATCGCGGAAGCGAAGGAGAAGAACATGGATATCCGCAATCTCGAGGGCTCAATCGTCGCCCTTGTCACGCCGTTTAAAAAGGACGGCAGTGTCGACTTTGACGCGCTTGAGCGCCTTATCGATTTCCACCTGCAAAATGGCACTGACGCCATCCTCACCCTGGGCACCACCGGTGAGAGTGCCACGATGACCGATGACGAGGACAACTCCGTCGTCGCCGCTGTGGTCAAGCATGTTGCAGGACGCGTCCCCGTTATTGCCGGCTCGGGCTCCAACTCCACGCAGACCATGCTCACCAAGTCGCTCACCTATCAGGGCCTGGGCGCCGACGGTCTGCTGCTCATCACCCCCTACTACAACAAGTCCAATGAAGAGGGTACCTATCAGCACTTTAAGACCGTCGCCGATGCCGTGGACATCCCCTGCATCCTGTACAACATCCCCGGCCGCTGTGGCTGCGGCATCAGCGAGCGCAACGTAGAACGCCTGGCCGCGCACCCCAACATCATGGGTATTAAGGAGGCCTCGGGCAACGTCGCCTACGCGGCCAAGATCGCCCACCTGCTGTCAGACGACTTCCGCATGTACTCGGGCGAGGACGCGCTTACCGTACCGCTCATGAGCCTGGGCGCCTCGGGCACCATCAGCGTGTGGGCCGATGTTCAGCCGCAGCTCGTGCACGACATGTGCCGCGCCTATCTGGACGGTGACGTGGCACGCGCCCGCGATATCCAGATTGCCGGCCAGCCGCTCATCAATGCCCTCTTTAGCGAGGTCAACCCCATCCCCGTCAAGGAAGCGCTCGCCCAGATGGGCATGATCGAGGCAAACTACCGTATGCCGCTGTGCCCCATGGCAGACGACACGCGAGCCGCACTTACCGATGCTCTGAAGGGAGCTGGTCTGCTTGATTAAGACCGTCATTATGGGAACGGGCCGCATGGGCTCGCTCATCCGCACCACCGCCGAGGGCGTTGTCGACGCCGCCGGTCAACCCGTTTTTGATATCGTGGCCCAGATTGGCTTCGATTTGAGCAAGCTCGAGAACGCACCGGCTGCCGATGTGATTATCGACTTCTCGAACGTCGCGACCTTCGACGCCGTCGTCGCCTATGTCGAGCGCACGGGCGCGGCATTGGTCTCAGGCACCACAGGCTACACCCCCGACCAGATGGACCGCCTGCGTGAGCTGGGCCAGAACACCCGCGTTATGCACTCGGGCAATTACTCCATCGGTATCGCAGCCCTGCGCCATCTGGTAGCGCAGGCTACACGCGAGCTGCCCGGCTTTGACTGCGAAATCGTCGAGACGCACCACAACCAAAAGGTCGATGCCCCCAGCGGCACTGCCAAGCTACTGCTCGATGCCGTCGTCGAAGCTGAGCCCGAGGCAGGCTACCACCCCGTCTATGGCCGCGAGGGCATGTGCGGCGCGCGTGACCCCAAGGAGATCGGTATGCACTCGCTGCGCGGCGGCACCGTCGCCGGCGTGCACGAGGTAAGCTTTTTCGGCCAGGACGAGGAGGTCACGCTCACCCACCGCGCCACGAGTCGTCAGATCTTTGTCAACGGCGCCTTGGCAGCCGCGCAGAAGCTCGTCACCCGCGAACCCGGCTTCTATACGTTCGACCAGGTCATGTTTGTCTAACCAGGTGTCAACCGAATCCGCCCAAAGGAGAGATAGCAAATGAGTAACGCAGCCGAGATGGATGCACAGGAGATTATCAACTACATCGCCACCGCGCCCAAAAAGACGCCCGTCAAGTTGTACGTGCGCGAGAAGCCGGGCATGAAGGTTGCTTGGGGCGACGCACATGTCTACGGCGGTCGTCGCGGCAAGACCGTCTTTGGCGACTGGGATGAGCTTAAGGCCATCCTGGACGCCAACGCCGATTCCATCGATTACTACGACGTTGAAAACGATTGCCGCAACTCCGCCGTGCCCATGCTCGACCTTAAGGGCATCAACGCCCGCATCGAGCCGGGCGCGATCATCCGCGACCGCGTCGAGATCGGCGACCGTGCCGTCATCATGATGGGCGCCATCATCAACATCGGCTCCGTTATCGGCAAGGGTTCCATGATCGATATGGGCGCCGTGCTGGGCGGTCGCGCCACCGTGGGCAAGAACTGCCACATCGGCGCCGGCACCGTGTTGGCGGGCGTCGTGGAGCCCGCAAGCGCCACGCCCGTCATCATCGAGGACGATGTCATGATCGGCGCCAATGCTGTGGTCCTGGAGGGCGTGCACGTGGGCAAGGGTGCTGTAGTTGCCGCCGGCGCCGTGTGCGTCGAGGACGTCCCCGC
>URYT01000108.1 GCA_900552185.1 uncultured Collinsella sp.
AAGGGCGAGGAAAGCGCGGCGGCCGTAGGCGGACAGGTCCTGCGCGCGGCGCTCGCGACACAGGGGCTGTAGCAATTCACCGGTACGAGGTAACACTTCCGCCCACGGCGGATAGATTGATGAGGAGTTAAAGACATGCCAGACGGACAGCGCGTACTTGGAGGAAGGTACCTGCTCAAGGATAAGGTCGGAAACGGCGGCATGGCCAGCGTGTATCGCGCACAGGACCAGGTGCTCGACCGCACCGTTGCCGTGAAGATCATGCTGCCCCAGTACGCCGCCGATCCCAACTTCACCAAGCGCTTCAAGCAGGAGGCCGCCGCTGCGGCCAACCTGCAGAGCCCCTACATCGTGGGGGTGTACGACTGGGGCAAGGACGGCGACACCTACTACATCGTCATGGAGTACCTGCGCGGCACCGACCTCAAGAGCGGCGTGCGCAGCCACGGCGCCCTCGATCCCAAGAAGGTCGCCCAGATCGGCTCTCAGATCTGCGGCGCCCTCTCCGTTGCACACAAGCACGAGATCATCCACCGCGACATCAAGCCGCAGAACATCATGGTGCTGCCCGACGGCAACATCAAGGTGATGGACTTTGGCATCGCGCGCGCCAAGAACAGCCACCTCACGCAAGACAACAACGTGCTGGGAACCGCCCACTACGTCAGCCCCGAGCAAACCCGTGGTCAGGACCTCGGCCCCACCTCGGATATCTACTCGCTGGGCGTCGTGATGTACGAGTGCGCCACCGGCCGCGTCCCCTTTGACGGTGACGACGCTATCTCGGTCGCACTCAAGCAGGTCAACGAGCTGCCTATTCCGCCGAGCCAGATCAACTCCGGTGTCGACGCCGACCTTGAGCGCATCATCCTCAAGTGCATGGAGAAGGACCCGGCAAACCGCTTCCAGACCGCCGACGAGCTGCGTCAGGTGCTCAACAGCTACCTGTCGGGCCGTGCCGTCAACGTCTCGGAGCCCACGCGCATCATCGGTGCCCCCGGTGAACTGGGCGCCACCAAGACTCGCGAGCTTTCCGATCAGACGCGCGCCATGGTGCGTCCCGTTTCGGGCGTGAGCGGCCAGAATACCGCCCGTAGCTCGGTTTCGGGCTCTACCGGCTCCTACGAGGTCGAAAAGCCCAAATCCAACAAGAACAAGATCATCGCCGCCGTGGTGGCAGCCGTTGCCGTCATCGGCATCGTGGTGGCCTTCGCCACAGGACTCTTTGGCGGCGAGCAGGTCACCGTGCCCGATGTGCTGGGCAAGGACCAGCAGACTGCCGTCGAGCTGATCAAGGAAGCCGGCCTCGAGGTCGGCACCATCGACCAAAGCTACAACGACGATGTCGACGAGGGCAAGGTCGCCGAGCAGACGCCCAACGGCAACACCAAGAAGACCAAGGGCACCAAGGTGAACCTGGTAATCTCCAAGGGCCCCAAGCCCTCCGAAAAGGTTGAGGTTCCCCGGCTTGTCGGCCTGACCAAGGACCAGGCAGAAGCCGCGCTGGCAAGCGTTGGCCTGAAGGGCAACGCCTCCGAGGAGGCCAACGAGGCCGATGAGGGCCAGGTCTTTGAGCAGGGCACCGAAGCCGGTAAGGAAGTCGCGAAGGGCACGACCATCTCGTACAAGGTCTCGAGCGGCCCGGATACCACGTCCGTCCCCGACCTGACCGACATGACCGAGGCCCAGGCGCGCAACGCCCTCGATATGGCAGGCTTTGGCGTCGACGTGAGCTACCAGGAGAACGACTCGGTTACCGAGGGCACCGTGATCAGCTGGAACCCCAGCGGCAAGCAGAAGCCCGGCGCCACGATTACCGTCGTCATTGCCAAGAAGTCCGGCAAGGCCACCGTCCCGGGCAACCTGTACGGCAAGAGCATCTCCGCCGCCGTTACCGCGCTCAACAACGCCGGTTTCTATAACATTGGCTTCTGTGACCAGAACGGCAATCCCGTAAGCGGTAACGAGGATGCCACCGTTACGGGCGTCTCCCCCACTGGCAAGCAGTCCACCGACAGCACGATCACGCTAACAGTCGCACTTTCTGGTTCGGGCTCGGGCTCGGGCACGAGCACGGGCGACGATTCCGGTACGACCAACTAGTCGCCACCCCACCGCTTATCGCGGCTTTCGCCGCAAACATATTCGCTCACAGGCGCCCGCTTGCTCCCCCAGCAAGCGGGCGCTTCGTTTTTGACATGGCATTGAACCAGAAGAGCCCGGCACCGTAGCGGTACCGGGCTCGACAAATCTCTGGTGCTCCGGGCGGATTCGACCCCCCCGCGGGAAATTGGTGACGCGGGTGTCGACGGCTCGAATCCGCCGACGGCCCCCACAAACCAGAAACGGCGCCGCTCTCGCGACGCCGTCATAATCTTCTGGTGCCCCCGGGCGGATTCGAACCGTCGACACCCGCTTTAGGAGAGCGGTGCTCTATCCCCTGAGCTACGGAGGCATGTTGTACTAGTGTAGCAGATTTACGCCGTTGTAATACAGCGTATAGCCACTCTTCGAAGTTGCGGTGGAACAGCCCTCCGGAAAGTGTGTCCCACTATCCAGGCAAATTCTGGGTCAAACTTTCCCAATGGGACCTCGCTGGAAACTGTGTCCCAGAATTTCGGCTCGAAACGGGACACAGTTTCCCAAACGACCCCGTTCCGGAAACTACATCCCGGAATCGGCGCTCGAACTGGGATGCACTTTCCCGATCGAGCCCCATGGGAAACTGCGTCCCACTTGGGGGGCGCTCTTTAATGACTAGTTGCCTTTGTGGAAGAGGTTTTTGATAACGGAGGGGATGCTCTTGGCGCCCTTGGCCGTCACATCGATAAAATCGGGCGAACGCACAAGCTTATCCTCGTCGACGTACTTGCGGACCGCGCGCAACGTCTCTTTGTCGTCGCGCGTCGAAAACGTAAAGTGACCGTTGTCCTTGGTGAAGATGGCAAAACGCGTAATCTTCTTGGTGCCGCGCAAAACCTCGGCGGCAATATAGTCGACCTCGTCCCACGGGATTTGAATATAATCCTCGGGATTGCGCTCGTTGTAATACTCAAACGCCTTATTGCCCACCATCACGTTACCGTGGCTGGTAAGCCCCATCAGGCAGGTTGCCGGCATTGCCAGATCGACCGTGCTGTTCTGAGATTGCGCCATACGCGCCTCGCCCTCCAATAAAAACAATCGGACCGCATCCAGTGTACCCACCGGGTGCGGTCCGTTTCAATGGCTCAAAAGCCCTTACCTAGCAACTCTCGGTCTTAAGCCGAAGCGTGCTTACATGAAGCCGCAGAAGCGACCGATGATGCCGACGGCGAAGAGAGCCAGGATGATGACGATCGGGCTGACCTTCTTCTTGAGGAGCTTGCAGACCAGCAGGGTCAGGCACACGGCGGCAAGGCCGGGGATGAGCTGATCGAGGTTGGCCTGAAGCGTGGTGACCTTCATCTGATCAAGGGCGGTAGCACCGACGGAGTTGTACATCGTCAGCGCTTCCTTGATACCCTCGGAACCGGAGGGCAGGCTAGCCCAGTCGATAAAGGCGCCAGCAGACTGCTTGACCGTGGAGACGATCGGGGTGAAGGAAATGGACACCCAGCGCTCGACCAGGGCGCCGATGATGAACATACCCAGGATGGAAGCGCCCTCGGTGACCTTGCCCATCAGACCACCGGAGAGGTCCTTGGCGATGGAGGAGCCGACCTTGTAGCCAAACTCCTGCGTGTACCACAGGAAGGCGTAACGGATGATGTTCCACGCGAAGAAGAACAGCAACGGACCGGCGATGCTGCCGGACAGGGCCAGGGAAGCGCCCAGAGCGCCCAGAATCGGGCGAAGGGTGAACCAGAAGACGGGGTCACCGACGCCGGCGAGCGGGCCCATCATACCGACCTTGACGCCCTGGATGGCGACGTCATCGATCGGAGCACCGTTGGCGCGCTCCTCCTCGAGGGCGAGGGTAACGCCAATGACGGGGGCGGAAACATAGGGGTGGGTGTTATAGAACTCCAGGTGGCGCTTAAGAGCGGCAATCTGGTCATCCTTGCTGGTGTAGAGCTTCTTGATCGCAGGGATCATTGCGAAGCACCAGCCGCCGTTCTGCATACGCTCGTAGTTCCACGAGCCCTGAAGGAACTGATGACGGAAGCAAACCTTCTTGCGGTCAGCCTTGGTGAGCTGAATCTTGTTCTCTGCCATATGTATCACTCCCCTCCTACTCGTAATCGTTCAGAATGTCGCCGAGCGGGTCGCCGGAGCCACCGCCCATGCCGCCACCCTGCTTGGCCAGATCCTTAAGGCCAAGGTAGATGAGGGCAAGGGAGATGCCGATGAGACCAAGGGCGATCAGCGTGAGCTGAGGGATGGCAGCAAGGACAAAGCCGAGGACGAAGAACGGCCAGGTCTCCTTGGTGGCCATCATGTTGATGACCATGGCGTAACCGACGGAAGCGACCATGCCGCCGCCGACAGCCATACCGCCGGACAGCCAGTCGGGCATAGCGTTAAGCGCGTTGGTAACGGCCTCGGCCGGGATGACGCACAGAAGCACTGCCGGGATGGCGATACGAAGGCCCTGCATGAGGATGGCAGCATACTGCCAGCGCTCGATGCCGGAGAAGTCGCCCTTCTCGGCGCAACCGTCCATGGCGTGAGCGATAGCGGTAGCAATGGTACGGCAGATCATGGTCAGGAACAGACCAGCGACCGACAGCGGGACGGCGACGGCGATGGCGGCGGTAACGGCCTTTGCCGAATCAGTGGCGCCACCGTTGAGGGCGAGCACCATGATGATCGAAGAAGCGACCGAGGCCAGAGCGGCGTCAGGCGCGACAGCGGCGCCAACGTTAGCCCAGCCAAGGGCCATCATCTGGAGCGAACCGCCCAGGAGGATGCCCTCCTGAAGGTGACCGGTTACGAGACCGATAAGCGTGCATGCCACGAGCGGCTGATGGAACTGGAACTCATCCAGAATGCCTTCCATACCGGCAAGCAACGCGACAATCGCAACAAGCAGAATAGTGATTGCAGACATGTATCGGACCCTCCTTTACTATGCTTGAGCGGCCAGTTCGGCCTTAGCTTTCTTCAACATGGCGTCGAGATCCTCGGAGGAATCCGAAGGAACCTTGCGGACCTCGAACTTGACGCCCTTGGCCTTGAGAGCCTCGAGAGTCTTAACGTCGTCATCGCCCATAGCGACGGCGTTGGTGACGACGACCTTGCCCTTGGAGTGAGCCATGGAACCGATGTTGACTTCCTTGATGTCGACGCCGGCCTCGATGGCCTTGAGCAGATCCTGCGGGTTCTCAAAGAGCAGCATGGCCTTGGTGTCACCAAAGCGCGTGTCCTTGACGACCTCGGCCATCTTCTTGATGGGAACGACGTTGGCATGGACTCCCGGAGGGGCAGCCTGCTCGATCATGGTCTTGCGGAGCTCGTCGTGAGCAACGCCGTCGGAAACCACGATGATGCGGTTGGGGTTGATCTGCTTGGTCCACGTGGTGGCCACCTGACCATGCAGCAGACGGGTGTCGATACGGACGTGGGCAATCTTGATGTGCCCGTCGCCGATGACCGTTCCCGGAGGGATGGCGCCTGCAGGAGCAGCGGCGGCCGCAGCCGGCTTCTTCTCCTCGGGCTCCAGAGACTCGGGCTTGACGCGCACGCCAGCCTTAGCCTCAGTCACGAGATGTTTTGCGATCGCATGCGCAGTGTTCTTTGCGTCAAAGCGCTGCGAATATGCCTCGATGAGCATAGGCAGGTTGACACCGGTGACGATAGCCCAGGAATCGTGGCCCTCGATGAGCCCGCTGATCTGGTTGAACGGCGTGCCGCCCCACAGATCAACGAGGAAGAGCACCTGCTCCTGGTCCTCGAAGGAAGCGACTGCTTCCTCGACCTTGGCACGGAAATCGTCGGGGCCCATGCTCGGCTCGAGCGAGACCACGGCAACAGACGGCTGATCGCCAAAGACCATCGAGCCCGTCTGCTTGATTCCAGCTGCCAAGTCCCCGTGGCTAGCAAGAACAATACTTACCATCACATAACCTCCTTTTTGTCTACGTATTTCCAACACGACATGAAAGGAGTATACCTGTTTGGATTGTGGAATTATAGCTAAATTCGCAAAAGGTTGGATTATTTGTTTAAACGTCTAAGTTTGTTACAAATTGATTACATTACTGTTTTTCGACTCATTACCTGATAAAGCGTCGCTCATCAAGCTATGTATTTTATAGATACAAGCAAGCTGTTCATTAATATCGATATTAAGCAAATGCGAATGTGCTCGTACTGTCACTATTTTGTTTAAACAGACATGGCTTGACTATTTGCACGACTTATGCTCAACAAAGCCACTCAAAATAGTTGCGGTGGAATAGTTCTTGTTTAAGAGCCAGAAGGCTGAATTTGGGGGTGCGGACGATTTCTTGGACCGCGCCTAGGCGTATCCAAGCTTCCTGCGG
>URYT01000109.1 GCA_900552185.1 uncultured Collinsella sp.
GTGCTGGAGGACAGCACCGCCGCCTGGCAGAAGGCCGCCGACGCCACGGTCGCCGACGACCTGTACTGGCGCCTCTCTGCCACGGTCCCGGCGGGCCTTGCCGCCTACGACACCTATACGGTGCGGTTCGTCGACACCATGAGCGCGGGGCTCGACCCCTCCAAGGTGGCCGCGAGCATGCGCGTGTACGTGGCGGCGGGCGCGGACGGCGGCTTCGACGCCGTCCAGACCGGCAAGGACGGCCGCGCCGGCACCGAGCCCGCGAAGGGCTGGACCGATATCACGGCCCAGTGCGCCACCAAGGTAGCGGCCGACGGCAAGACCTTCACCGTGCGCACCGGCGACCTGATCGCCACGCTCGGCGGGGCCGACGCCTTCACCGCGGGCGCCCGTGTGGTCGCCGTGTACGATGCGCCTCTCAACAGCGCGTGCAACCACGGCATCGCGAAGGGCAACCCCAACGAGGTCTACCTGCGCTACCCGCGCTCTCCCTTTGCCGACCAGTCCGGCGACGCCGGCTTCACCTGCACGCCGAGCGATGACGCGTGCGCCTACACCTGGGATCTCGCGCTCACCAAGCGCGGCAGCGACGGCGACAAGCCGCTTGCCGGGGCGGTCCTGAGCATCGCCGACGACCGCGGTCGCACGCTGGCGGCCGACGGCACGTGGGATGCGGAAGGCAAGGCCACCGTCATCACGGGCGAGGACGGCCGCGTGACCGTCTCGGGCGTGGACTCGGGCAAGCTGGAGGTCCGTGAGCTCAAGGCGCCCAAGGGCTACACCGCCTTTGAGGGCACGCGCTGCGTGACGGTCAAGGCCGAGGGCCTGAACGTCGACCAGGTGGCCGCCGCCGAGCCTAAGCTTACGATCACGGCTGAGTCGCCCCTGCGCGCCGACAGTGCGGACGGGTCGACGGGCAGCCTGGAGGCGTCGCTCATCAACACGCCCACCGGCACGCCCCCTAGCATTACCACCGGAGGCTTTATGCCCTCGACTGGCGATATGGCAATGTACGCCGCGGCCGCCGCAGCGGTCGCCGGAGCCGCGTTCATCGTGGTCGCGCTCCTGGTCAAGCGGGGAGGTGGCAGCCATAAAGAGTAGCTGGCAGCCCCACAGAGAGCGGGGCGAGACGTAGCGAAGTAGATGCTAAGACACAGACAGATGATGACCGATCGAATAAGAACCAACCGGAAAACGGATGAAAAGAAGATGAGCATGAGCAAGAACATCGCACGCCTGGCAGTAACGGCAGGCCTCACAGCAGCGTTGAGCTTTGGCGGAGTCATGGCCCCGGTGACCATGGCGTTTGCTGATGGTGCGACTGCTTCGACCAATAGCATTAAGATCAATAAGAACGAAGACAATGGCAGCGTGAAGTACAAGGCCTACCAGATTTTCGAGGCCGATGTCGTGGATGAGGCCGGCAAGACTGACAAGGTCGTTTCGAATGTTAAGTGGGCA
The DNA here is from genome assembly GCA_900552185.1 of uncultured Collinsella sp. Classification (GTDB taxonomy): domain Bacteria; phylum Actinomycetota; class Coriobacteriia; order Coriobacteriales; family Coriobacteriaceae; genus Collinsella. Next base: position 1,462 of record URYT01000109.1, read on the forward strand.
ACTGGCGTTGAGGACACGACGCAAAATGCCATCATCGAGGCTATCAACAAATATAAGGAAGGCGCTCTGAAAACCGATGCCAGCCCGCAGGATGTTGCCAATTGGCTGACTGCCAACATTATCGGGACCACAAACACGACGGTTCTCAAAGACACCGATTTGCTCAATACGCTTGCTGGACTGGTTGCGAAGGAGGTCGCTCCGACCATCCCGACGGGCGCTACGGAGGCTTCGTTTGCGGCGGGCAACAAGGTTTCTTTCGACAAATCTGGTTATTACCTGTTCCTGACTGACAAGGACACTTTAGCTCCGGATGGGTCGGAAGCTGACAACAAGAATACTGCCACTTCTCCGATTTATGCCGTTGTGGGCGCCGGCGATGTGGTGGTTACCGAGAAGACCAGCATTCCTACCGTCAACAAGGCTGTTATGGATGACAAGGACAAAAATTGGGTGACAGTGGAGAACGGAGACATTCTTACCAAACCCAATAAGGCCGCTGACTCTGCTATGGACGATTGGGTCGATTACAAACTCGTCGGTACGGTTGCGAGTAATATCGACACCTATAGCGACTATAAATACGTCTTCACGGACAAACTGCCCAATTCCATGACGCCCAAGTTCGTCGATGGCAGCGAGAATAATGTTCCGGATGTCACGGTTACGATCGGTAACCAGACCGTAAAGAATGATGCCGTGCGGGGCTACACCACAAATCTCTCGGATGATAACGAACTTACCGTTAACTTCAAGAACCTGAGGAATTGTGTTGACGTTGACGATAACCCCATTGCCGTCAACGCTAGCTCGAGGGTGACCGTCGAGTATCAAGCCAAGCTTGACTCCTCCAAGATTTTCGACAGCAATAATGTCATTAAGGAAAAGTTCAAGGATCTTATCGGCAAGGCTCAGGAGAATACGGTTAAGCTTACCTATTCTAACAACCCGAACGGTACAGGCGAGGGCAATACGGTAATTCACCCTGCCTATGACTACACCTATGGCATCGATGTCACCAAGGTGGGTTCCGATAATGAAACTAAGGGGCTCGAAGGCGTTGAGTTCACGCTTCAGGAGCAGGGTGATACGAACAAATTTATCAAGGCAAACGGCACCAAGACGACCAATAGTGAGCAGGCCAAGCTGAGGACCGACGCAAAAGGCAAGATTAACGTTGTCGGTCTCGATGAAGGCACCTACATCCTGAAAGAGGTCACCCCGGCGCCTGGCTACAATAACTCCGCAGCAAACGGTGTGACCTTCACCATCAAGCGCGAGCTCAATCAGACCGGCGACGAGGTTATCCCCAGCGTTGATTCTGCAATCAAGGCAGCAGATGGCGTGGTCAAGGACAACAAGGCTACCGCATCTACCGGCAAGCTCAGCTTCATCATTGTCGACCAGAAGGGCTCCAACCTCCCGCTCACCGGTCTCAACGGCGTGACCTTCACCTGGATCGCTGGTGGCGCGGTGCTGTGCATCGGCGTGGCGCACCTCATCCGCAGCCGTAAGCAGGCTGAGGAGTCCGAGCAGGAGTAACGCTCACTCATCCATCCCTTTGGCAGGTGGGATGTGATGGCCATGAGACTTGCGGACACTTTTCTCGTCCATCCACGTTCTTGCTTTGCCATTCTCTTTTCGGGGCAGACTCCGCACTGGAGTCTGCCCCGTTTTTTGGACAACGCAGCCAGGCTCCATCGCCCGATGTATCAAGCGTATGAATATCGAACAGATGTTTGCAAATATTGCGTTTACCAGCTGTAAGTGCGAGTGCTCGCAGTAAAATACCCTTGCGACGCATCCCGTGCGCGGGCGGCCGACGACTCGATCGGAGGTCCCCAAATGCTGAAATTCCTTAACGCGCTCGCCGCCCTCGCGGCGGTGGGCACGTTCGTCATCGCGTTTCTTGACTCGTATGAGGTTCGGTTTAAGGTCCGTAGGCGCACGCGCGGTGCGGACGGTAGAAGGCATTTGCGCCGCGCGTGCAAATTAAAATGCCCGTGGTTCGGAGTCCGGGCATTTTACAACACCGGAAACTGCTCGCTCGCGCTTTCGAACACTTACGCGGGGCGTGTCGTTTCCTGTAACGATTGTATCCCGAATCACCCACTGATCCGGTTCTGAAAACGCAAATAATGGACTTATGCACGAACGGAATCTAGTTAATTCCGAAAATTATGTATAATTCCAATTTAAACTGGAATCAAGCGAAAACGATGGAAATGAACGAAGCGCTAATCTACTTACAAGAAGCACTAGGCCTCTCCGCCAAGGCCAAAGTTTGGCCTGGATCCGCACGCTTGCCGCTGCATCTGCGGGCGATTGAAGTCCGCGCTGTTGACGCAAACGGTTTTTCGTTTTTGCTTGCAAGTTTGCCTACTGGCGTCGGGCTTCCCGAGGCTAAGAGGGTCTATAGCCAGCTAGCCTTGCGTACGGAGACTCCTGTTGTCGTTTCGTTTCCTGATGCCGATGCACGTCAGCGCAAAGCATTGGTCGCACAAGGGATTCCCTTTGTCTGCCCCGGTAGACAGGCTTTTCTTCCATTTATGGGCACAGCTTGCACGGAGAGGGGCGGTGCCCGGTTTTATAATCGCGCGACCAAGATGTCACCCAACGCACAGGCTGCCGCAATCTGGGGAGCAGCCCAGGAGCCATATCGTCCCTATGACCTTTGTCGTGCGCTTGGGATCTCGGCAAGCCGCGCGAGTGAGGCCATAACCGAGCTTGTTGACAGGGGGCTCGCGAAGCGCGAGCGTCGCGAGCGACGTGTCGTCGTGTTCCCCGTTGCCGTGGATCTTCTGCTCAGTGAGCACATGGCAGAGCTCTCCTCGCCTGTCTCGAAGGTCTTTTTTGCAAGGAAGACGCCGCAGATCGACTATCTTGTTGACGCCGGGGAGACGGCACTCGCTGCGCGTTCGATGCTCGCTGCGCCGGGCATGGAGCAAAAGGCCGTCTTAAGGAGTGCATGGCGTCAACTGAGCGACCTCGAAGTCGCAGACGGGGAGTTGCCGGATAACGAAACGGCGATGATCCAAGTGTGGCGCTATGCGCCCGTGTTTGCCGACTCCTCCCGTGTCGACGACATTTCGCTTGCGCTATCTTTGGCGGCCATCGACGATGAGCGAATTCAGCTCGAAGTCGATCGCATGTTTGGAAAGGAATATCCATGGCAAGAAGCGCTGTAGAAGGTCTCCAAGAATTCGAACCGTAGGCGGCGTTTCGGTCCTAGCTGCGTTGTCCGGCGCGGAAGCTTGCTAATCGGCTATTATTTGTTCAGACAACTTGAGTTGTAGAGGAGTGACCGGTGATGGTGCAGGGCGCCAAACATATGAAGAGCAATAACGCCGCGGCCAACGGTGGCTCAAGCCCTCAGCCCAAACCTCAACCAAAGCCTAAACGCCGCCGCAAGCGGCTGCCGCGCTGGGCTGACCGGCTCATCACCATCGTCATCATCCTTATTGGCGTGGGCCTTATGACCTGGCCGTGGATCTTGGACCGGCTCGAGGCCTCGGGCGTGTTCAACCAGATCAGCACCGTGTCCAGCACCGTGGACGCGCTGTCTGCCGAGGAGCGCGAGCGCATCCTGCTCCAGGCGCGCTCCTTTAACGAGCAGCTGGCGGGCGAGGCCACCGAGCTCCCTGCCGACCAGATCGAGCCCTACGCTCAGCAGCTCATCTTCGACCGCGATCCCATGATGAGCTGGGTTGAGATCCCCTCCATCGACGTGAGCATGCCCATCTACCACGGCACGAGCGAAGAAGTCCTCATGGCGGGCGTCGGCCACCTGGAGGGCACGAGCCTACCGGTGGGCGGCACCTCGACGCATTGCGTGCTCACCGCGCACTCGGGCATGCGCAACCTGAGCATGTTCGACGACATCCACTCGCTGGAGCCCGGCGACCTGGTGCTGCTGCACACCATGAACAAGACGCTCGCCTACAAGATGGTGGACTCCGAGGTGGTGCTGCCCGAGGAGATGGAGTCGCTGACTATCGAGCCCGGCGCCGACAAGGTGACACTTGTCACCTGCACGCCCTACGGTGTGAACGACCATCGCCTGCTGGTGCATTGCGTACGCACCAAGTACAGCAAGAAAGACGTCGACAAGCAAAAGTCGCTGGCCGGCCGCCACTGGGGCAAGCGCGAGTTTGCCGTGCTTATCGTGGTCGTGGCCATTGTGCTGTTGCTGCTGGACATCGTGATCCACGCGGTCCGCAAACGCCGCAAGGCCAAGGCCTCGGCATAAGACATTCTCCAGAACCACCACAATGGGGACAGGCACCTTTGTGGTGGTTGGGGCTTCCAAACCATCACAACATTCGATGAAAATCGCGATTTTGACGATAAGCGTCGAATGTTGTGATGGTTTTCGTTGCGGACGCGACGGTCTTCGTTGTGGGCAGGACGGTTTTCGCTGCGGGCGAGATGGTTTTCGCTATGGACGGTGCGGTTTCGCTGCAGAATCGCCAGCCCGCCGCCTGCCAGCCGGCCGACCTCGTTACGTTTTCGCTGCATTTGGGTAAAGCGCCTGCTCCAAGCGGCGTTGCCTTGTATACTAGAGCGGTTTATCTGTTATGCGGAAGGGAGCGCCTATGGCACTCAGCGAGAAAGACGTGCGCGGCATCGCCGAGTACGCAAAGATCGCACTGACCGATGACGAGCTCACCCAGATGACGTCCTATATGAACGACGCCGTCCAGATGCTCGAGCCCGTCTTGCAATATGACTTGCCCGACGTGGAGCCCACGTTCCATCCTATCGGAAGCCTGTCCAACGTGATGGGCGACGACCTGCGCGAGCCCGAGCGTGACCTGCCGCTCGATGTTGCGCTCGAAAACGCCGGCAGCGCGCGCGACCGCTACTTCCGCGTGCCGTCCATTTTGGGAGAGGGGGAGAGCGAGTAATGGCGCTAAGCTTCGATTCCCTTACTGCCGCCCAGATCGCCGCAG
>URYT01000110.1 GCA_900552185.1 uncultured Collinsella sp.
GCGAACCTCCAGTCCGGACCGCTTCACGGTCCAACTTTCTGTCCGCACCCCCTTTTTGGCTCGGTGACGGCCTCAAAGTAGGAGATTATCCACGCTCGTTAGTTAAGCGTCCGAAAATCCACACTCGCCAAACCTACCAAAAAAGGACGGGTTTATTTTGGCACGTTTCGGTCGGTATCAGGAAGTGTCAGGGACGGGGCGGCGGCAGGACTCGAGAGCGAAAAGAAGTATCGGGTTTGGCGTGCCCGCTTCTGCCCGTCCCGCGCGTGGGCGATACTCGGCTTATCGAACCGCGATGCAAAGGAGATGCTCATCCCACGAGCACTACCGAGAAGGGCTCGCGATTCGAGTCCCCACCTTAGCATTCGAACCATTTGGCACTATAATTACCGTAGGCATGCGCACAACGTTGCGCTTAATCAAGAGGAGAAAACGTATGGGTCTGTTTGATATGTTCAAGAAGAAGGCTGAGCCCGCGGCTGCCGCTGCTCCGGCCTCCATCTCTGCTTCTGCCGGCGCCGACGTGCTGTGCTCGCCCGTCAAGGGCAAGGTCATCAAGATGGCCGACGTGCCCGATCCCGTCTTTGGTGGCGAGGTTCTGGGCAAGGGCTGTGCCGTGTGGCCCGAGGACGATCTGGTCTACGCTCCCTGCGACGGTAAGGTGACCGTCACCATGGGTCACGCCGTGGGTCTGCAGTCCGATAGCGGCATCGAGGTTCTGGTGCACGTTGGCGTCGATACCGTCAACATGAACGGCGATGGCTTCGAGGGCTTCGTCAAGGCCGACGACGTTGTGAAGGCTGGCCAGCCCATACTCAAGATCGACCGCTCCAAGATCGCCGCTGCCGGTTACAAGGACTGCGTCGTGGTGGCCGTGTCCAACACCGCCGAGTTTGCCGATGTCGAGCTTACCGTCGAGGCCGACTCCGCCGTCGCCGCCGGTGACGCCATCGTTAAGGTCGTTCGCAAGTAAACTGCGGCGTCCAAAGGATGTGCAAGGGTGGTCGGGTTTTCCGGCCACCTTTTTTATTGCACCGTGGGGAAGCGTTTTATTGCACGTTGGGCGGGCTTGCAAACCGTTCGGACGCTAAAACGAACCGACCACGCCTTCGCGTTGCCGAGGGTGTTCATAAGTGGATAGTATGGGCTTACTTATTACAACGTGCGCCGTGTCTGGGAAGCACGGTGCCGCTTATTGGGAGGAACAACATGAAAAAGAAGCTGCTGCTTGCGCCCCTCATGGCCGTCTTGGTTGCATGCGTGGTCTTGCTTTCCGGTTGCGGAGGCCCTTCGATCGAGGAACTCATTACCGAGGATCTTACGACTCAGTTTGACGAGGTCAAGAACGGTGGCGACGACTTCCTTTCTGGTCTGGAGGAAGCTTCGGGCGACGAGTTCGAGCAGCTGGGTATCGATCCCAAGGAGTATGCCAAGACCTATCTCGAGGGCTTTGACTACAAGATCGGCGACGTGACGGTCGACGAGGACAAGGGTGTCGCGACCGCCGAGGTCTCCATCACCTGCAAGTCTATGAACAAGATCGTCGAGGACTTCTCCACCCAGTATCAGGAGAAGGTCGCTGCGCTTGACACGGTTCCTTCCGATGACGAGCTGTACAAGATGGCCGGTCAGGTTATGGTCGATGTGACCAAGGCCGCCGAGCCCAGGAAGACCACGGTTATCTTCAAGTACACCTGCAACGACGATGGCGAGTGGTCTGCCGACGACTCCGTCAACTCCGAGATGATGGATGCAATGCTGAGCTAGGGGGTTACGCGGTAGTTCGTTACGGCGTTTTACCAAACGCCGTAACTGCTCGACGCTGCAAACGCCCCTAAGCGGCAATCTGACGTTCAATTTCAAGGGCGCGACCAGAAGGTCAGCGCCCTTTCATTTCACGTCACCTTGCTCGCTTAGGGGCGTTTTCGCTGTCCGTTCTCTACCTGCGGCGTTGCCATGGTGGTCATTGGGGCGGCACTTGGGGACGTTCCTTTTCTGCCGGCAGTTGGGGACATTCCTTGTGCTAGCGTTGCATCGAGTGCTTGGGAAACCGCGACCCGGTTTTTGGCCGAATAGTGGGTCGCATTTTCCGGATGGGGTGGGTTACGGAAAGTGCGACCCGGAATATTACTCTGAAACGGGATGCGGTTTCCCTGATGTGCCTCAAACGGAAAGCGCATCCCATTCCGGAGCTCCAAAACGGGATGCGCTTTCCGCGCGGAAGAATTGCCGCAGCTGCGTTAAGCAGTGTCGCTCGTTACTCGCCCAGCACCAGCGCCGCGAGCTCTGCCTGGGTGTCCACCACGTAGTCGGCGCCGGTGGCTTCCAGCTCTGCGCGGCCGCGGAAGCCCCAGCTGACGCCCGCGCTCTTAAGGCCGGCGTTGTGGCCGGTCAGGATATCGACATTGGAATCGCCCACATAGAGCGTGGTCGACGGATCGGCGCCCAGCTCTTCCATCACATGCAGCGTAACAGGCGCCTCGGGCTTGGGGGGAAACGCATCGACGCGGCCCTGTACCAGCGCAAAGCGCTCGGAACCAAAATACTTCTCGATAAGCGGAGCCGCCGAGACGTGGTCCTTGTTAGTGAGCACGGCAAGCTGCACGCCCGCCGCGTGCAGGCGGTCGAGCATCTCGATCGTGCCGGCATAGGGGGCGGTGTGGTCCTCCTTGTGCTCGCCGTAGTAAGCCCTAAACTCGGCAAGCGTTTGCTCAAACATACGGCTGTCGCCCGCATACTCGGCAGGCATAAAGCGTTCGACCAGCTTGAGCATGCCGTTTCCCACCTTGTAGCGGTACTCGTCTACGGCAAACGTGGGCCAGCCGTGCATCTCGCAGGTATGGTTGCCGGCGGCCGCCAGGTCCTCGAGCGTGTTGAGGATGGTGCCGTCCAGGTCAAAGATCACATGGGAAAAAGCTGCTGCCATGAAAGCTCCCGTCATTGGGTTCCAAAACGCACCCCATGATACTGGGCATGCGTGCCGGGCATGTTTGGAATCTGAATATCTTTAATAGCCCTGAGTCTTTGTTGTTAGCAAATTCTCGGCAGCTGCTCTCCTACGAGCATGTCGAGGATGCGAGTCGATCCCCAGCCGGTGCGCACGCGCACGGCGGGACGTGCGCCCTCGGCAAGCGGCAGCACGCGACCGATGACGGCGGCATTCTCGCCGTAGCGAGCAGCGCGCATGGCGCTCAGCGCGGCATCGGCTTGCTCGGCCGGCACGACGGCAACCATCTTCCCCTCGTTTGCCACCTGCAGCACATCGTAGCCGAGCATCTCGCAGGCAGCCTGCACGTCGGGACGCACGGGCACGGCATCCTCGTCGACCTCCATGGCAACATTGCTGGCCTGGGCAAACTCGTTGAGTGTGGACGCCAGGCCACCGCGCGTGGGGTCGCGAAAGCAGCGTGTGTCGGGTGCCGCGGCAAGCACATCGGCAATCAGGTGGTTGAGCGGCGCGGCGTCGCTTTCGATCGTGCTCGAAAACGCCAGGCCCTCGCGTTGGCTCATGATGGCGATGCCGTGGTCGCCCAGCGTACCCGATACCAGAATGACATCGCCGGGCTGGCAGTTGACACCGCTGAGCGCCACGCCCGTGGGAACCTCGCCCACGCCGGCGGTATTGATATAGACGCCGTCGGCCCCGCCGCGCTCGACCACCTTGGTGTCGCCCGTGATTATGGACACGCCCGCCTCACGCGCCGTCTCGGCCATCGTCTGCACAATCTGGCGGAGCTTATCCATGGGATAGCCCTCTTCGAGGATAAATCCGCACGACAGGTAGCGCACGTTGGCGCCTGAGGTCGCGACGTCGTTGACGGTTCCGCACACGGCAAGGCGTCCGATGTTGCCACCGGGGAAGAACTGCGGCGAGACCACAAAGCTGTCGGTCGACATGGCGATGCGCCCGCTCGCGGGCAGCGCGGCGACGCCGGCATCGTTGCCCTCGAGCAGCTCGGGCGACCCAAAGGCATCCAAAAAGACCTCGTCGATGATGCGTTTCATCATCTGGCCGCCGGAGCCGTGACCCAGCAGGACGGTGCTATCGGTAACGCTATGGGACATATCGAAAACTCCAATCGTGGGTGGAATTATATGGGTGAGGCTCAGCGTCGACCGGTCCGCCGTCCGTTAGAACGGCGGAACCAATTAGCCTCGGTAGCGGAAATATGCTGCGCAGCTGCCCTCGGAGCTCACCATGCACGGTCCGACGGGGTGCTCGGGCGTGCAGGTGCGGCCAAAGAGCGGACAGCTGCTCGGCGTAATGGCCCCGCGCAGCACGTCGCCACAGCGGCATCCACGCGGCTCGACCGTCGCCTCAACGGGCACGTCAAAGCGAGCGCGGGCATCAAAGCGCGAGAACTCGGGGCGGATAGAAAGGCCCGAGTTGGCAATCGGCCCCAGCCCGCGCCACGTGGTGTCGCATGGCTCAAACACCTGCTCGACCAGCTGGCGCGCCACGGGGTTGCCGTCTGCATTGACGCCGCGGCGGTAGGCGTTGTCGATCGCAGGCCTGCCCTCGACAACCATCTGGACCAGCATGCAGATGCCCTGCAGGATATCGACCGGTTCGAATCCCGTGACCACGCCCGGGGTATTGAACTCGTCGACCAAAAAGCTAAAGGGCGCCAAGCCCGTGATGGTGGCGACGTGGCCCGGCAGGATGAAGCCGTCGATGGCGGTCTCGGGATCGTTGGCGATGGCGCGCAACGCCGGCGGCGTGGTCTTGTGGGCGCAATAGACCGAAAAGTTCAAAAGCCCGCGTGCCTCGGCCTCCAAGATGGCGGCGGCGATGGTGGGTGTCGTGGTCTCAAAGCCCACGCCCATAAAAATGACCGGACGATCGGGGTTTTGCTCGGCAATGTCGAGCGCGTCGAGCGGGGAGTAGACGATGCGGATGTCGCGCCCTGCCGCCTTTTGCGCGGCAAGCGAGGTGGACGATCCGGGCACGCGCATCATGTCGCCAAAGGTGGTGATGATGGCGCCGTCTATGTTGGCGAGCGCGATCGCGTGGTCGATGTCGCGGTTGGCGGTAACGCAGACGGGACAGCCCGGGCCGCTCAGCAGCTTGAGCCCGACCGGCATAATGGAGCGAAAGCCATAGCGGCCGATGCTCACGGTGTGCGTGCCGCAGACTTCCATAAGGTTGATGGTGCGGTCGCCGACGAGTTCATGGATGCGTTCGATGAGCTCGCGGGCCAGCTTGGGATCGCGGAATGCCGAGAAATCGATACCGGAGCGCGCCGGCTGCTCGGGCGCCACTAGTAAGCCTCCGCCGGGTTGGTGGTCAGCTGGTCTTCTTCGACCAGCTCGGACATGGCATTAACAAGCTCGAGCGTTTCCTGTGCTTCCTGCTCGTCGACAATCTGGATGCCAAAGCCGGCGTGTACGAGAATATAGTCGCCAACCTGCGCCGTCGGCACGAGTCGCAGCGACACGGGGCGCTCGATGCCCATCATGTCGACGGTGGCCTTGAGGTCGTCGTCGCGTTTGACTACTTTACCGGGAACGGCAAGGCACATATTGTTCCCCTTTTATACGCTTTGCGCTGGACGGGCGCTCAATAATCCATCAGTTGATGGTAGCGCTCGCGGGCGCTGCGGGCAAACGCGCTACACCTGTGAGACGGCGGCTTGCGGGCTGGCCGAACAGCCTACTGCGATGCAACCTGCGCAAGACGAGCGCTTGCGACTGCCGCCTGACCGTAGGCGATGCAGCCGTCGTTAACGGGCACGGTTTGGGGGATCAAGACAGTGAGACCCATGCTTTTGAGCTCGCGGGTGAGGAGCTGGAGCAAAAGTCGGTTCATGAACACGCCGCCCGAGAGCGCGACGGTATCGATGCCTTCGCGCGCGCAGATTTCGCGTGCGATTCGTGCCGAAGAGCGCGCGATGGCGATATGGAAGTCGAGCGCGAGCCTGTAGGCCGCAGTGCCGGCCCTGGTTCCCTCCAAAAGCGCCTCAATAAGCGATCTGGAGTTTAGAACATGGCAGGCGTCCGGACGGGATGATTCGGTTACGGAAAAGCCGGCTATATTGCCGGCGGGGCAGGCACTTTCACTGCTGAGTGCGCGCCAGGCGGCAGCCTCAAGCTCGATGGCGGGTTCGCCCTCGTAGGTTGCCTTGTCGCAGATGCCCAGAATCGCTGCCGCGGCATCAAAGAGACGCCCCATGCTGCTGGTACGCGGGCTGTTGATGCCGCGCTCGATCATGGTGGCTGTCACGCTGCGCGTTTGCTCGTCGAGGCTGTCCAAAAGCCGAGCGGTACCTGGGTGCTCGAGCAGACCGAGCTCACTGAGCAGGGCAAAGGCGTTGCGCTATGTACGGAAGATCGCCATGTTTTTTAACTGTGGATGGGATGGAATTTTAAAAATACAATAATTTTTTTAA
>URYT01000111.1 GCA_900552185.1 uncultured Collinsella sp.
CGTCGTACGTAATCTCGCCGTCATCGACCTCGTAGAAGCGGTTGATGAGGTTGGTGATGGTCGTCTTTCCGGCGCCCGTCGAGCCCACAAACGCGATCTTTTGCCCCGGCTTGGCAAACAGGTTGAGGTCTGTGAGCACGCGGGTGCCCGGCACGTAGGAAAAGTCCACGGCATGGAAGCGCACGTCTCCGGCAAGCGGAACCAAGCCGCACGTGAGCTCGGTACCGTCGGCGGCCACCGCGCGGCCCGACTCATCAACGGCTGCCACGTCATGCAGATGCCCATACGCACCCACGCCCTGGCCCTCGGGAATTTTCCACGCCCACGCGGCATCGCCCGTCTGCACCAGCTCCACGCAGCCCTCGTCCACCTCGGGCTTAAGGTCCATAGCCGCAAACAGGCGCTCGGCACCGGCCAACGCATTGAGCAAGAAGTTGCCCAGCTGCGTAAACTGGTTGATGGGCATGGCCGCCTGGCGAACGAAGACCAGGTAGCTTGCAAGCGCGCCCACGTCGGCCAGGCCCTTGATGCAGAGCATGCCGCCCGCCACGGCGACGATGGCATAGTTGACGTAGCCAATCACGACGGTCATGGGCACCATGGAGTTGGCATAGCTCACGGCGGCGGTGCCGGTGCGGCGAAGCTCGTCGTTGCGGCAGGTGAAGCCGGTGAGATTCGCTGCCTCGCGGTTAAAGACCTTGATGACCTTTTGGCCCGAGACCATCTCTTCGATATATCCGTCCAGGTCGCCAAGCGATGCCTGCTGGGCGGCAAAGAAACGCTTAGAGCGCGCACCCGAGTAGCGCGCATACAGCACAATGGCCGCATCGCACACGAGCGTGATAATCGTGAGCTGCCAGTTAAGGATGATGAGCATGGCCGTAGTGCCCACAACCTGAATGGCGGCCTGAATCACGTTGGCAAAGCTGTTGTTGAGCGCCTCGGAGACGGTGTCGACATCGTTGGTGAAAAAGCTCATGATGTCGCCCGAGCGCGTGCTGTCAAAATAACTGAGCGGCAGCGTCTGGATGTGCGCGAACAGATCGCGGCGAATATCGGACACCACGCGTTGGGCCGCGCGCACCATAATCTGTGAGTAGCCCAGGGCCGAGAGCACGCCCGCGGCGTAGATGATCGCCGTCAGGATGACCTGCTTGGCGAGCAGTTCCTCCCCGCCCGTAGCCAAACCGTTAACGATGGGGCGCACCATGTAGGTGCCGGCGAGGCTCGCGATGGCGGCAACGGAGGCGAGCACGCCCACCGCGAGCAACGAGAACTTGGCATGTCCCATGTAGGAGAGCAAGCGGCGCACAGTGCGCTTGAGGTCGGCCGGGCGTGCTTGGGCTGCGGTCTTAGGCATGGCGCTCACCCCCTTCCAAGGGCGATCCACATGCGACGGAGGAAAACGGATCATTCGCGTAGCCATCGTCGCTGCCGTCGCCGGCGTCCGCGTTCCCCGCAAACTCCATCTGCGAGGCATAAATCTCCTGGTATATGTTGTCGCCCGCTAGCAGTTCCTCGTGCGTGCCCACGCCGTGGACACGACCGTCGTCCAGCACCACAATGTGATCGGCATCCATGACACTCGCGATGCGCTGGGCGATGATGAGCACGGTCGTATCGGAAATCCGGGCGATGTGCTCGCGAATCTTAGCGTCGGTCGCCATATCGACCGCGCTGGTGGAGTCGTCAAAAATGAGCACGCGCGGATGCTTGAGCAGCGTGCGCGCGATGCACAGGCGTTGCTTCTGGCCACCCGAAACACCGGCGCCGCCTTGGCCCAACTCGCCGTCCAGCCCGCCGATGCGATCAAGGAACTCGTCCACGCACGCTGCGCGGCAAGCCGCGAGGAGCTCATCGTCCGACGCCTGCGGATTGCCCCACTGCAGGTTCTCGCGCACGGTGCCCGTAAACAACACGTTCTTTTGCAGCACAATGCCTACGGCGTCGCGCAAGGCGACCAGGTCGTAGTCGCGCACGTCGTGTCCGCCCACAAGCACGGCGCCCTCGGTGGCGTCGTACAGGCGCGCAATCAGCTGCACAAGCGAGCTCTTGCCCGAACCCGTGCCGCCGAGGATGCCCACCGTCGAGCCGCTCTCGATGCGAAGGTCGATATGCTCGAGCACATCCTCGGCTGCATCCGCGCGGTATTTAAAGGAAACGTCGCGGAACTCGATACTGCCGTCCGCTGGCGCCGCAGTCGCGAGGTCTCCCGCAGGGCTGGCGATAAAGGGCTCCTCATCGAGCACCTCTGCGATACGGCCCACACTCGTAAGAGCGCGCGTGAGCAGCAAAAACACGTTGGAAATCATCATGAGTGAGTTCATGATCAGCAGCACGTAGCTCATAAAGCCCGTGAGCGAGCCCACGCCCAGCTTGCCGGCGAGAATCATGCGGCCGCCAATCCACAGGATGGAGAGCGCAGCCACGTACATCGACAGCTGAAACACCGGCAGGTTGAGCACCGCGTTGCCAAAGGTCTTCGTCGCAGTGCCGGCGAGCTCGGTATTGACGGTGTCGAACTTGGCCTCCTCGTGCTCGGTACGAACGTAGGCCTTGACGGCACGCACGGCGGTGAGGTCTTCCTGTACCACGCCGTTGAGGTGGTCCATCGAGGTCTGGAGTTGGCGGTAGAGCGGACTGACGCGATAGGTGATGACGCCCAGTACGATTGCCAGCACGGGCAAGATGATCGCAAAGACGGTGGCGAGCGGGCGCGACAGCATCAGCGCGTAGATAAGGCCGACGATAAGCGTCACCGGGCCGCGCACCATAGGGCGAAAGCCGTTGCCCACAGCATTTTGGATAACGGTGATGTCCGTGGTCATGCGGGTGACGAGCGAGCTGGCGTCGTAGTTGTCCAGGTTGCCAAAGGCGAGCGTCTGAATCTTTTTGTACTCGGCCTCGCGCAGGTTAGCGCCTAGGCCCGAGGCAACGCGGGCGGACGTGCGGGCATAACCCAAGCCCAGTACCAGCGAAAGCGCAGCGCACACCAACATGTACGCGCCCTGCAGCAGCATGTAGTTGATATCACCCGCAGGCACGCCCACATCGATGATGTTGGCCATGATGACCGGGATAAACAGCTCGAGCACCGTCTCGACCGACACAAAGAACACGCCGAGGATGGCATCGCGACGGTATGCCCCTAGATAGGAAAACAGTATTTTGAGATTGCGCACGCAGGTTCAACCCCCATCAAACGTTGTTCGCAAACGCACGTATTATTGCGCGCCGAATAATGGTGTCAAGTATTCCGAAATCGTTTTCTGCAAGGTTAGCGCCGGCGGCGAGTTCTCGTGATGTGTGTCCATATTCACTCGGAATAATGGTGCGCGTGACTTTTTTCGCCCCACTGCCGACACAAACCTTGACTCTACAATCGTTGTAGGGTTTTCACTACACTGGTAGCTAAACGAACCAAGCCAGAAAGCCCCGCCCATGGAACACGACCTCACACGTGGCAATGTCCTCAAGACCATCGCGGTCTTTGCCCTGCCTTATATGCTCTCGTACTTTTTACAGATGCTCTACGGCATGGCCGACCTGTACATGATGGGGCAGTTTAGCGGCGCCGCCGGCATCACCGCCGTGGCAAATGGCGCGCAGACGCTCTATATGATTACCGTGGCACTCGTGGGCCTGGCCATGGGAACGACGGTGGTCGTCGGCCACGCCGTGGGCTCGCGCCGCTTCGACCGCGCCGAGACCGCCATCGGCAACACCATTACGCTCTTTATGGGTGTCTCGGTGGTACTGGCCGCTGTCCTGCTCGCACTGTGCCCGCAGATCGTGGCGCTCATTGGCACGCCGGCCGAGGCGGTCGAAGGCACCGCCGCCTACCTGCGTATCTGCTTTGTCGGCATTCCCTTTATCGCCGCGTACAACATCCTCTCGGCCATTTTTCGCGGTCTGGGCGATTCGCGCTCGCCCATGTACGTGATTGGCGTGGCATGCATCATCAACATCGCGCTCGACTTTCTGTTTATCGGCCACATGGGACTCGGTCCCGTGGGCGCGGCACTCGGCACGGTAACCGCCCAGACGGCCAGCGTTGCCCTCGCGCTCGTGTGGCTCAAGAGCCGCCGCACGAACATCCACGTTAAGCGCAGCGACCTGCGTCCCCAGCCCGAGGTGCTCGGCAGTATCCTTAAGATCGGCGTGCCCGTGGCCGTGCAGGACGGCTGCATCCAGGTGGCGTTTATGTTTATCACCGTCATCGCCAACCACCGAGGGCTCGTCGACGCCGCCGCCGTGGGCCTGGTTGAGAAGATGATCAGCTTTTTGTTCATTGTGCCGAGCTCCATGGGTGCCACCGTCAGCGCGCTCACGGCGCAAAACGCCGGCGCGGGCAAGGGCGACCGCGCACGTCAGGTGCTCAAGGACGCCATGACCATCTCGGTAGTGTACGGCTGCCTGATCACAGTGCTGATGTGGCTGGTGGCGCCGGCGTTTATCGGCTTTTTTGCCAAGGACCCCGCGGTGGTCGCGGCCGGTACCGGCTATATGCGCAGCTATATTTTCGACGCGATCTTTGCCGGCATCCACATTTGCTTTAGCGGCTTTTTCGCTGCATACGGCAAGAGCTACATCGGCTTTGCGCACAACGTGCTGGCCGTGGCGCTCATTCGCGTGCCGGGCGCGTGGCTGCTGTCGAACGCCTATTCCAACACGCTGTTTCCCATGGGCATCGCTTCGCCGTGCGGATCGATTTTGTCGGCAGCCATCTGTGTTGTCGCGTTTACCGTGCTCAACCGGCGCGGGGCTTTTGACAAGTTGGTGGCGTAGCTGGGCAACGCGAGATCGCCCTGATCGACGACATCATCAGCGACGACCCCGCGACCTATGTGACGCAGATCACGGTGCCCGCTACCGTGCTCGATTAAGAACCTCCCGGACAAGCATGAAGCGTAGCTCAGCTAAGGAGCGTCGGCTACAGGATAACCGCCATGCCGGGGACAGTCCCCGATATGGCGGTTTTACTCCTCCGGAATCGGAAACGCACGGATGAACTCTGCAGGCGAGAAGGTCTTGATGGTCGAGCGCACAAAAGCGGCGCGGTCACGCGTGATGATAAAGTCCACGCCGGCACGCTCGGCCATCGCGCGGATACAGCCGTCCTCAAAGTCCGGCTCATCGGAATAGGCGGAGGTAAAACAAGCCTCTTGGTCGAGAGGCTCTACCGAGTAGCTCTTAAGGCAGTCGCGCACCACCTCGCGGGCGCGCGCCTCGCCCGCCTGTTTAGTGAGAATGTAGTACGCGTCCTTGAGAGAGCAGGCCGAAACAACACCTTCGATAAGCCCCACGTCGACGAGCCCCTTGATCGTTTGCGCCGCTGCGTGCTCCGGCCGGCCCGGCAGCACGCAATCGAGCAGAAAATTGGTATCGAGAAATGCTCTCATAGGTAGCGCTCCCTCGCGACGCGCTTTTCATCTTCAACCGTCATCGTATCGAGCGGCGTTCCCTTTGGCATGTTAGCCACGATATCGAGATACTCCTGGTAGTCCTCATTCTCCGCGAGCATCTCACGGATCTCCTTCCAGGTGATCTTGGGATGCCACATCGTACCCACGTCGCGCTTGGGCTTGCCCGTGCCGCACGTCGGCTTTGCGCCCCCACGCTCCTGGGCAGCGTCATATTCCGCTGCAACCGGGCCTTCATAGTCGAGCGGCACGATCTTGAACAACGGCTTGCTCCGCTTGAAGACCACGACCTCCTCGCCCTCATTGGCAACCTTTTCGGCCACCTGCGTAAGGTTTTGGCGCAGCTCCGAAAACGCGACGGTAACCATAACTGCTCCTCTCAACATATATCTTCACTGCTAAGTATACACGTTAATGTTAATGTTAAAGTGAATAAAACTCATCACAATGGGGCAGCCCCGTTGTGGGACCTCACTGCGGGGCCCCTTTGCTTTGTATGAATCTTCTATCGCTCCGGAACGACACCGCTCCGCAGGGTCACCCTCAGCAACCTACATGACGCAGATCATGCTGCCCACCACCACGCCCAAATAAAAACCTCCCGGAAAGCATCAACCTTTCCGGGAGGTTTTCTAATTTGATTATCGATGCCCTAAGCCTGGGGCACCTGACCAGTCGCCAAGATTTGCTCGAGTGCGTCCTCGTCCAGCACGGGCACACCCAGCTGCTCGGCCTTGGTGAGCTTGGAGCCCGCTTTGGGGCCGGCGACCAAATAGCTCGTCTTCTTTGACACGCTGCCCGAGACCTTGGCGCCGAGCACCTTGAGCGCCGCGCCCGCCTCGTCGCGCGTGCGGTTGACAAGCGTGCCGGTGAGCACGAAGGTCAAACCCGCAAGCGGCTGTGCTTCGGCGAGCTCG
>URYT01000112.1 GCA_900552185.1 uncultured Collinsella sp.
ATCGTCGGCATCAAGGATACCCAGAACACCGTCGTTACCGGTATCGAGATGTTCCGTAAGTCCATGGACTTCTGCGAGGCTGGCGACAACGTCGGTCTGCTGCTCCGCGGCATCAAGCGTGAGGACATCGAGCGCGGCCAGGTTCTCTGCAAGCCCGGTTCGGTTACCCCGCACACCAAGTTCACCGGCGAGATCTACGTTCTGACCAAGGAGGAGGGCGGCCGTCACACCCCGTTCTTCGATGGTTATCGTCCTCAGTTCTACTTCCGTACCACCGACGTTACCGGTACGGTCAAGCTCCCCGAGGGCACCGAGATGGCTATGCCTGGTGACCACATCACCATCGAGGGCGACCTCATCCACCCGATCGCCATGGAGGAGGGCCTGCGCTTCGCTATCCGCGAGGGTGGCCACACCGTCGGTTCGGGCATCGTCTCCACGATCATTGAGTAAATTAGCTCTTTGATATAGCTGACTTAGAGAACCCGGCACTTATATGGGTGCCGGGTTCTTTTCTGCAATGGATATTGAGCCGTTGCTGGTGTCGAGAGGATCGATAATGGTCCTGGATGCACCGTCGATTAGCTCTCGATGGCTTCATTGATGTGTTCCAAATATGAATGGATCCACCGAGAACCAATTGACTCGAGGTTTTCATTGACAGCACTTACGTGGAGCTGATAAAGTAACAACTCGTGCCCGTACGGGGCGGAAATGAAAGGTTCAGGATACATGCGTACTCTAGTTACTCTTGCGTGCACTGAGTGCAAGCGCCGCAACTATACGACCACCAAGAACAAGTCGACCATGCCTGATCGTATGGAGATCAAGAAGTATTGCCCCTGGTGCCGTCACCACACGCTGCACAAAGAGACTCGCTAGTCTCTAGTCACATACGCCAGTAGTTCAATTGGTAGAGCATCGGTCTCCAAAACCGAGTGTTGAGGGTTCGAGTCCTTCCTGGCGTGCCAGTCATTATTCCGTAAGCTCCCACTTGGGGGCTTACGGTTTACTCATGTATAAGCGCATTGCGCGGAGGTAACCCAAATGGCCAACAAGAAGAACAAGAAGAAGGCTCAGCAGCCGGCACCTGCCAACAAAGCTGCCGCCAACTCCAAGGTTGAGGCCAAGAAGGCCGTTGCCAAGAAGAACGAGAAGGCTGCGAAGTCCAAGAAGAACGAGAAGCCTGGTTTCTTCGCCCGCACCAAGAAGTATTTCGCTTCGGTCAAGTCCGAGATGAAGCGTGTCACGTGGCCCGATAAGAAGGAGCTCGTGAACTACTCGGTTGTTGTTTGCGCTTCTCTGATCGTCGTCGGCGTCGTCATCGCTCTGCTCGATGCTGGCTTTGGCGAGGCTCTTGCTCTGTTCTCTGGATTGAGGGGCTAAACCATGTCTAAGCGTTGGTACGTCGTTCACACTTACTCTGGATACGAGAACCGCGTTAAGTCCGATCTCGAGCATCGCATCGAGACTATGGGCATGCAGGACCGTATCTTTGATATCGAGATTCCTATGGAGCGCGTCACCGAGATTAAAGAGGGTGGCAAGCGTGAGACCAAGGATTCCAAGATCTTCCCGGGTTATGTCCTGGTCCGCATGGAGATGGATGACGATGCTTGGACGTGTGTTCGTAACACGCCTGGCGTCACCGGTTTCCTAGGCGGCAACGGCAAGCCCGCTCCGCTTTCCCGCGACGAGTACAACAAGATGACTCGTCGTCCCGGTAAGGGCGATTCGCCCAAGCGCACCTCGGTTGATATTGAGGTCGGTACGTCCGTCCGCGTCACCGATGGCCCGCTTACCGACTTTGATGGCAAGGTCTCCGAGGTTAACACCGAGGCTGGCAAGCTCAAGGTCACGCTGATGATCTTTGGCCGCGAGACGCCGGTCGAGCTCGACTTTAACCAGGTCGCTGTCATCGCTTAAGTTTTCGTCCGTTCGCGCGAGCGTGCTTCTTCTGTGACTGCTCATCTCAGGAGTGCTTCTAACACGTGCGTGCTTACGATATAGCAAGTACTTCACACTCGTGATTCGAAAGGAATGACCATGGCTGAGAAGAAGGTTGCCAACGTCATTAAGCTCCAGATTCCTGCTGGTGCAGCAAACCCCGCTCCTCCCGTCGGCCCCGCCCTGGGCGCTGCTGGCGTGAACATCATGCAGTTCTGCCAGGCCTTTAACGCCGAGACGCAGGACAAGAAGGGTGACATCATCCCCGTTGAGATCTCTGTCTACGAGGACAAGTCCTTCTCCTTCATCACCAAGACCCCGCCGGCGGCTCACCTTATCAAGAAGGAGCTGAACCTCAAGTCTGGTTCCGCTAAGCCCCAGGCTGACAAGGTTGGTCAGCTCTCCCAGGAGCAGCTCACCAAGATCGCCGAGATCAAGATGCCGGACCTCAATGCCAACGACATTGACGCCGCCAAGAAGATCATCGCCGGTACCGCCCGTTCCATGGGCGTCACCATCGCTGAGTAGCGATTTCTTATGGTAACGGCGGGTGCTCCGACCGGGGCGCCCGTTAAATGTGTGCAATAGGGCACACGATACGATGTGGGAGGGCTCACGCCCGTTTAACCACAGGAGGTAATGCACATGGCTAAGCATGGTAAGAGCTATAACGCCGCTGCCGAGAAGATCGACCGCGCCACGCTCTACACCCCCCTTCAGGCTGCCAAGCTCATCAAGGAGCTCGACACTGCAAAGTTCGACGAGACCGTCGAGGCTCACTTCCGTCTGGGCATCGATACTCGTAAGGCTGACCAGAACATCCGTGGTTCCATCTCCCTGCCCCACGGCACCGGCAAGACCGTTCGTGTTGCCGTCTTCGCCGAGGGCGAGAAGGCCCGTGAGGCTGAGGCTGCCGGCGCCGACATCATCGGTTCCGACGAGCTCGTCGCCCAGATTCAGAAGGGCGAGATCAACTTCGACGCCGCTATCGCTACGCCGAACATGATGGCCAAGGTTGGCCGCATCGGTAAGATCCTTGGTCCCCGTGGCCTCATGCCGAACCCCAAGCTCGGCACCGTGACCATGGACGTCGCCAAGATGGTCTCCGAGCTCAAGGCTGGCCGCGTTGAGTACCGCGCCGACCGCTACGGCATCTGCCACGTGCCCCTGGGCAAGAAGTCCTTCTCTGAGCAGCAGCTCGTCGAGAACTACGCTGCCCTGTACACCGAGATTCTGCGCGTCAAGCCCTCTTCTGCTAAGGGCAAGTACGTCAAGTCCATCTCCGTGTCTTCCACCATGGGCCCTGGCGTCAAGGTCGATCCCGCTGTCCAGCGTGACTTCCTGGCTGAGTAACTGCTAGTTATTGCCTGAGTACAGCAAGCATTGCTAAAGAAACCCGGTTCTGCCTTGTGCAGGACCGGGTTTCTTGCTATCGCGTCAAAAGCACCATAAAGGGGACAGTGTCCCCTTTATGGTGGTTACCAGGGTGTTCTGGCTGTTGAAGACTCGATGGCTTCGTGGCGTTTGAGCTCGCGGCGCATGGTTTGTGAGTTGAGCCAAGCTGCTTGCCAGCCGCGGATGGGGTAGTGCGTCTGGTCGAGCTCAAACTGCGTATAGCCGCAGGCGTTGATGATCGTCGTTCCACACACATGCTGACGCTCGCGCTGAAAATCGCAACCGTAGCTTTGGTGCACATGCCCGTGCACCATGTAGTCGGGATTCCAGGATTCGAGTGCTGTGTTAAAACACTCGAATCCTCGATGCGGCAGATCGTCCAGATCACCCATACCGGCGGCGGGTGCATGGGTAAGCAGAATGTCGCACCCGCCGACCATCCTAACCTTACGCGACAGCTTACGCATGCGCTTGGACATCTCGCGTTCGGTGTACATGTTGGCGCCGTCGCGATAACGCATGGACCCGCCAAGGCCCGCAATGCGAATCCCTCGGTACGTGTACACGCTGTCCTCTACGCAGATACATCCACCCGGTGCATGACGTGCGTAGCGGTCATCGTGATTGCCGCGCACGTAGATGAGCGGTTTGTTGATGACCGTAACCAAAAACTCAAGATAGTCCGGGTCCAGATCGCCGGCGGACAAAATCAGGTCGACTCCCTCAAAGCGTTCCTTGCGAAAGCACTCCCAAAGGCATCGTTCTTCGGTATCGGCTATGGCAAGGATTTTCATAGGGCAGGGACTTTCGGCTCATCGTCGAGCTGCGGAATGGTGCCTACCACGTTGTCCGCCAGCCAATTCATCTCGACAATCTGCGTGCTCGGCAGCGGAGGGAAGCCTTCGATCTGTACCACGCCGTTCTGGCTGTGGAGCTCGCCGCCAAAGGGGTTGATGGATCCCACAACAATGCCGTTGCGGAGCAACTGCACGAGTTTGCGCGTTTGGTAGGGTAGGCCCGGAGCGTAACGGATGTCGATAACGCCGGAGCTCATGCCATACCAGTAGTTGACAGCGCGCACTTGGTTGTCGTCGCTGGTCTCGTCCCACGTGCCGTGAAGAAGGCTGCGAACGATGAGCTCGTAGTAACGGCCCCAGTTCCATACGGGCATGGCGATGCCGGTGACTTTGCCGTCGACCAAGCGGTGAAGCCCGTAGGCCGTTGGGTCTTCGAGCGACTTTGACATGTCAGCGCCGGTCATGACGCTTACGCCTTCGCGGCACATGGCTTCGGCAAGACCACCGGCGGGAACATCGCCCCAGGTGAGGATGACCTGCGCGCGCGGGTCGAGCAGCGAGGCGCCAATCGCAAAGGCGTTGATCTCGCTGAGTGCGCCCGAGGCGAAGACCGACGCGTGGTAACCGATGCGGTGGTTGTCCGCCATGCTGGCCGCAAGGGCGCCCAGCAGAAACTTGGCCTCGTACATCTTGCCAAAGTACGAACGGACGCTTTGATGGGGAAGGCCGATAGAGCAGTTGAGGAACCGAACCCGGGGATACTCAACGGCAGCTCTGAGCGTATATTCCATCAGGCGGTGCGAGGTCGAGAAGATGACGTTTGCTCCATGTTTGACAGCCGTTTCCACGGCGGCGTAGAACACATCCGGATCGTGACAGTCCTCGAACGCCTCGGTGCGCACGATACCGCCAAAGTGCTCATCGAGATACTGACGCCCTTGGTCGTGCAGGCTGTCCCAGCTCGACGTCGCACAGGGGAACTCATGGATAAAGGCGATGCGCAGGGGGTTGGCCGTCGAGTAGACGGTCTTGCCCATAAAGAAGTTGAGCACGCCAGAGGTGGACTTGGCGGGCGTCTCCTCCTCGTCGACGCTCGGTGCTTCGACAAGATCGACCTTGTCCTCGTCATTTTTGCCGGCAATGACCAGCTCGCGCCAGATCTTGCACAGGCGGTTTACGACGATATCCGTTGGCGTATCCAGCAGGCGGTCCTGGTTGTACACATTGAGGTAGACGAGCATGGCGTCGGCGGGCGTAATGTCCAGGTGATCGCCGCCTGCGCGAAGGTAGGCACGCTTAAAGAGCAGGAAAGTGTGGCGCAGGTAGTCGACCTTTTTCTGCGGCCATTTTTCGATAAGGTTCTGACCGAGCATCTTCGCGAGCGTTTCGTAGCTTCCCTCACGCGAGAACTCGATCTCGTATAGGGGGCAGACGCGCCAAAACGCGCAGAACTCGCCGTACAGGCGGCTTTCGACGGAATCCCATGTGCCGGGGTAGAGACGGGTGACCTTGGCCGAAACCGTCGGGGCGTCTAGGAATTTGAGGACACTGACGCGTTTGTTGCCTTCTTGGACATAGAACCGATGCATGAACTCGGTGACGATGACGGGGTCGCGATAGCCCTCGGTCACCTGGATGTCGTAGAGGTTGGACCACTTGCGGGCGAACTCGGTGCTAAACGGAAGCAGGGGCATAAAGTTACACGAAAAGGCGGACTGACGGCCCTTGGTGACCGTGCCGACGACCATTTCGAGCGGAATATCCCGCAGGCCGACATTCTCTCGCTGACCTAAGGGGAGCTGAGCAACCAAGCTATCGAGGTCCGTAAGGTATGGATGCTCGCTTTGGCTAATGGCGCGTCGACGTCCTTGCTCGCCGCGCTTGCGTGCTTGACGATAGGCCTCTTCCATGGTGTCTACTCCCTTAGTCGTTTAAACAACGATATAAACCATGGTACCACGAATGAAAACCACTACAAAGATGCCTGTCCCCTTTGCGGTGGTTTAGGCGATGATAGGGGCGATGGCGCGGATGCAGGCGTCGGCTGCC
>URYT01000113.1 GCA_900552185.1 uncultured Collinsella sp.
TCGCTGACCGACATGTTCGCATCGTCCCAACCGATCGACCTTCCCGACGCTTTTGTCCGGCTGGATAAGCTCGAGACGGTCGCGCCCGCAAGCGGGGAGGGACGTCTTGCCCAGCCCTTTTTTGCCACACCTGCCGAGCAGGCGGATTTTACGGCACGCCATGGCAAAGAGACGCCGGCAAAGGGTCCGGATGCGTATGCGCCCGGAGAGACGGTGCGTGTGGCGCTCGGTATCGATTCGGGGAGCACGACGACCAAGTTCGCCCTGGTCGATGAGGCGGGTGAGCTTGTCGATTCGTTCTACGCGTCTAATAACGGCAGACCGCTCGACGTCGCCCAACAGGGTCTTGTCAGCTTGAAGAACCGCTGGGAGACAGCGGGAGTCACGCTTGCGATCGATGCCGTGGGCACCACGGGATACGGCGAGGAGCTTTTCGCGCGCGTTCCACGCCGACTACCATACGGTCGAGACGGTCGCGCACGCCCGCGCCGCGTGCGCATGCGTTCCCGATGCGACCTTCGTGCTCGACATCGGCGGACAGGATATGAAGGCCATCTGGCTCAACCACGGCGTGCTGACCGATATCGTCGTCAACGAGGCGTGCTCTGCGGGCTGCGGCTCGTTCCTCGAGGGTTTTGCCAAAAACCTCGGAATAGCCGTTGAGGATATCGCGACCGAGGCATTTTCGTCCAAAGCCCCCGCCGTTCTCGGCAGCCGCTGCACGGTGTTCATGAACAGCAGCGTCGTTTCCGAGCAGCGGCGCGGTAAGGGTCCGGGCGACATCATGGCCGGTCTCTGCCGCTCGATTATCGAGAACGTGTTCACCAAGGTCATTCGCGTTTCAAATCTCAACCGTCTGGGCGACAAAGTCGTCGTCCAGGGCGGCACGTTCCGAAACGACGCGGTGCTGCGCGCATTCGAGCAGTATCTGGGCAAACCCGTCACGCGTGCGCCCCACCCGGGGCTGATGGGCGCTATCGGTATCGCCCTGCTCGCGCGCGAGGAATGCCGCAAGGGCGACGCCGGCACGTCGTTTATCGGGCTCGATGCCGTGGAGCGCTTCGAGCATCGCGAGTTCGGCGGCGTTACCTGCCGTCGGTGCAACAACCGCTGCCAGCGCGCGGTCGTGGCATTTGGCGACGGCTCGCTTTACGTCACGGGCAATCGCTGCCCGCGCGGCGGCGCCATCTCATGGGATGAGCTCGTGCGCGAGGTTCCCGCGGCGGAGGAGCTGCGTCCGCAGGGTGCTTGCGAGGCACAGGCACCCGGCACGGGGCGCGACCGGACCGCGGCTGCCCCCAATCTCTTTGTCGACCGCGAGAAGCTGCTGTTCGAGTCGTACCCCACGGTTCCCGTCAGCGGGGGGCGCGATGTCACGATCGGCATTCCCCGTGTGCTCGAGTTCTGGGACACCATGCCGTTCTGGTCGACGTTCTTCAGCACGCTCGGCTTTAAGGTGCGCGTCTCGGGACGCAGCACCAAGGCGATGTACGAGCGCGGTCTGGCGCACGTCACATCCGACACCGTGTGCTTCCCGGCCAAGCTCGTCCACGGGCACATCCGCAATCTCGTCGACGCCGGCGTCGACCGCATCTTCATGCCCATCATCACGACGGTGCCCACCGAAAACACCGCCTCTACCAGCGAGTGGATGTGCGCCGTCGTAAAGGGATACCCCTACGTGATGCGCAATTCCGATAACCCGGAGGAGCGTTTCGGCGTTCCGTTCGATACGCCGCTGTTCCACTGGTACGACGAGGGCGACCGAAACCGCCAGCTCAAGGCGTGGTGCAAGGAGACCTTCGATATCGATGCCGACCTGGTTGCCAAGGCGACCGAGCAGGCGGACCGCGCGCAGGAGACGTTTGAGAACCAGCTGCAGCTGCGCGGCAGGCAGGTGCTCGAGAACGTGCACGAGGACGGCGGCTACGCGGTGGTGATCGCTTCGCGCCCGTACCACAACGACCCGCTGGTCAACCACGGGCTGCCCAAGCTCTTCTCTGAGCGCGGCATCCCCGTGCTGACGCCCGATGCGGTGCCGGGGGTCTGCAACGTCGATCTTTCCAACAGCCGCATCGACATCGTGAACAACTATCATGCGCGCATGCTGTCGTGCGCGGTCATCGTCGCATCGACGCCCGAGCTCGAGCTCGTGCAGATGGGCAGCTTCGGCTGCGGCCACGATGCGTATCTCACCGACGAGATCGCGCGCATGATGGGCGAGATGGGCTCCAAGGTTCCGATGATGATCAAGCTCGATAAGAGCGACGTCGCCGGTCCCATGGGCATTCGCGTGCGTTCGTTTATCGAGTCGGTCAACCGTCGTCGCGCGGAGGAGCGTGCCGAGGGCGCCCGGGTGCACGCGGTCCATCCGCTCGACGACCCGTATAAGGTCAAGTACACCAAGCGCGACCGGCACGACAAGATCGCGCTGGTCCCCAACACCTCCCATGCGTTCTGCAGGCTCATGACCGCGGCGATGCGCAATCAGGGCGTGCGCGCCGAGGCCCTTGATATCGGGCGCGAGGATGCCATCCGCCTGGGCAAACGCTATGTGCACAACGACATCTGCTTCCCCGCGCAAATCGTGATCGGCGAGGCGCTCGCGGCACTCGAGAGCGGTAAGTACGACCCGCACGACGTCGCCGTGGTGACTGGCAAGTATATCGGCGACTGCCGCCTGACGCACTACATGCCCCTGCTGCGCCGCGCGCTCGACGACGCGGGATACGACTATGTCCCGGTGCTCACCAACGACGACGTCGATGCCCACAATGCGCATCCGGGCTTCAAGCTCGGCCTTGGCCCGAGCATCCAGATCGCCTACGGTCTTCCCATGATCGATGCCCTCGAGGCCATGCTTAGGCGCATCCGTCCCTACGAGCTCGAGAAGGGCGCGGCGGACGCTGCGTTCGACCGCGCGCTCGATGAGGTTATCGAGGGCATGGAGCGCTCCGGGCTGAGAGGCCAGGCGACGGGCTTCAAACGCGCGCTTGCGATCATGGACGCCGTTCCGTACGACCGCTCGAACCCGCATCCGACCGTTCTCATCGTGGGCGAGTACCTGCTCAATTTCCATCTCGGCGCCAACCACGAGATCGAGCGCTACCTCGAGGACAACGGGCTCGAGGTCATCGAGGCGCGCATGACCGACGTGATCCGCAAGACCTATTTCTACAAGCATGCGCAGTCGCGCGAGTTCCACGTCGACCTGTCGCTGCCCGAAAAGGCCTGGTACGCCACGGCGGACAACCTGTTCGAGCTCGCGCACGACCGTTGCGACCGCCTGGGCGCGGCGAGCCCGCTCTACGAGCCGCCGCGCATGCCCGAGCTCGTGCGCGCGAGCGATAAGATCCTGCACCATACGTTCGATGCGGGCGAGGGCGTGCTGATTCCGGCGGAGATTCTCGAGCACGCCAAGCGCGGCTGCCGCAACTTCGTGATCCTGCAGCCGTTCGGGTGTCTGCCCAACCATGTCGTGGGGCGCGGGCTCATCCATGCGCTCAAGAAGCAGTATCCCACGGCGCAGTTCCTGCCGCTCGACTACGATCCCGACGTGAGCTTCGCCAACGTGGAGAACCGTCTTCAGATGCTCATCATGAACGCCAAGGCGCAGGGGTGCGGTGAGGCGCATGGCGAGACCGCGTAAGGACGCCGATGCGCCCGATGCACGCACCCGTATCATCGAGGCGTTTTGGGAGCTCATCGAGAACAACAGCATCTTCGAGCTGTCGGTTGGCGAGGTGACCCGCGCCGCCCAGTGCAATCGCGGAACGTTTTACTACTATTTTCACGATTTCGATGAAC
This sequence comes from uncultured Collinsella sp., assembly GCA_900552185.1. Lineage (GTDB taxonomy): Bacteria > Actinomycetota > Coriobacteriia > Coriobacteriales > Coriobacteriaceae > Collinsella. The sequence goes on from URYT01000113.1 coordinate 3,808, forward strand.
TCGTCGCCATCGCCATAGCCCAGCTGCTGCAGGATAACGAGCTCATCACCGATGCCCTCTGGCATTTTTCGAGCGAGGGCGACCTTTCGGCGTTCGACCGGCGCGACGTCCGCTGCCTGCTGCGGCGCATCGTCATCACCATGAGGGCGGGTGCCGCCGAGCAGGTCGTGCAGGGCATCCATACGATCATCATCGACCGCGTGAGAGAGATCGTCCACCCCGACGGAGAAGAGCTCAAGGCAGATTCGAGCTTTGCGGTGGGCTTTCTGGTCTCGGGCATCATGGGCTTTGTGATGGCGGTCGGCTTTGCCCGGGAGGGCGGCGAGGAGATAGACCTCGAGCAGCCGGGGGACAGCGCGTGCGCGTACCTGAGGGCGGTCGCCATGCAGACGGTGGAAACGGTCGCGCAAGTCGAGGGCGTCGATACATCCGAGCTGCTCGAACGCGTCTCCAAGGAGGCCGATGCCTATCGCGCATCGCGTGCGACGAGTCCCGACGTGGTGAAAGACGCCTAGGGTTTCTCTTGCGGGGCGCCTGTCGCGCATCGCGCGGTGAGTCCCGCGATGCGGTCATAACCTGCATTCATGTGAGCCGGGTTTATAGATATTCCTCCAGCTGTTAACATAGACAACCTGTGGGTAAAGAGACAAAAGCGCCGCCGACGGGCGGGCGTTTTGATTTCGATGAACTCATGTAAGGAAACGAGCATGTTAGATAGATTTACCGATCGCGCGCGTAAGGTCATGTCCATGGCCAAGCAAGAGGCGCTTGATCTTCATTCAAATAAGGTGGGCACCGAGCACCTGCTGCTCGCGCTTGCCAAGGAGGACGAGGGCATTGCCGCCGAGGCACTGCGTTCGCTCGACATCTCCTACGACGACATCATGGACACCCTCAAAGAGGTCCAGACCACGGTTCCCGAGTCCAGCGAGGAGACCGAGGCGGCCAAGCTCGCCTTTACGCCGCTCGTCATTAGCGTGATGGAGCGTTCGTTCCGCGTGGCGCGTGAGAACAACCAGACCTACGTGTCGACCGAGCACTTGCTGATCGGCATCGTCGAAGAGGGCAACGGCATGGCCATGGACATCCTCATGCGCCTGGGTGTGTCGTCCGCCTCCATCAAAAAGGCTATCGAGAAACTCACCGCCAAGGACCAGGACAAGAAGCGTCCGCTCGCCGGCGCCGGTGCCGGTCGTCCCGGTGCAGGCCTGCCGTTCTTTAGCGGCTCGGATGCCTCTCAGCAAAAGGGGAGTGGCACCGATACGCTTAAGCAGTTCGCGACCAACCTCACGCAGAAGGCGCGCGACGGCGAGCTCGACCCTGTAATCGGTCGCGAAAAGGAAGTCCAGCGTATGATGGAGATCCTTTCGCGCCGCACCAAGAACAACCCGCTTATCTTGGGTGACCCCGGCGTGGGCAAGACGGCCATCGTCGAGGGCCTGGCACAGCAGATCGCTGCCGGCAACGTGCCCGAGAACCTCATGAACCAGAATATCTGGACGCTCGACCTGCCGGGTCTTGTCGCGGGTGCCAAGTATCGCGGTGAGTTTGAGGAGCGCCTCAAGAACGTAATCCAGGAGGCCACCGAAGCTGACGACGTCATCCTGTTTATTGACGAGATGCACACCATCATCGGTGCCGGTTCTGCCGAGGGCTCCATCGACGCGAGCTCCATGCTCAAGCCCGTGCTCGCGCGCGGTGCCTTCCAGATTATCGGTGCCACCACGGCAGAGGAATTCCGCAAGTACCTCACCAAGGACCCGGCCTTCGAGCGTCGCTTCCAGACCATCGATGTCGAGGAGCCGAGCGTCGAGGACACGGTCAAGATCCTGACCGCGCTCAAGCCGCGCTACGAGGAGCACCACCATGTGCAGGTGGATGCCGATGTGCTGAGCGCCATCGTCACCCTCAGTGAGCGGTATATCACGGACCGCTACCTGCCCGATAAGGCCATCGACCTGCTGGACGAAGCCTGCGCCTGCTGCAATCTCGCCCACCCGGTCATCTCGGAGTATCTCGAGATGCAGAAGGAGCTGGACGGCCTCAGACAGGAAGAGGCAGACATGGAGTCCTCCGACGTCAATGAGGCCATCGACTATGAGCAGGTGGCCGAGCGGAAGACCCGCATCGCCAAGCTCGAGGCAGAGCTGCCCGCAAAGCAGGCTGCTGCCAGCGAGATAAAAGTGACCATGGACGATGTGGCAAAGGTCATTGAGCTGTGGACGGGCATCCCGGCGGTGAAGATCCAGGAGACGGAGTTCGTCAAACTGGCCGGGCTGGAAGCCGAGCTGAAAAAGAAGATCATCGGTCAGGACGAGGCCGTCCATCTGGTGGCACAGGCCGTCAAGCGGAGCCGCGCCGACCTG
>URYT01000114.1 GCA_900552185.1 uncultured Collinsella sp.
TACACCTTCTGTCGCTTGGACAGCCTGGACGCCGTGGTGTGCGAACCGGGCATCGCCGCCGCGGATCGCTCCGCCATCGAGGAGCACACGCAGGTCATTTGCTAGCTAACACTGCAGGCGATACTTCTGCCCCTGCTGGCTCGGGGATTACCGCTTTACGTTGACGCGCAAATGTGCTCGGGCCAAGTATTCAGCTTGTGGGTTAGACCAGGCGGGCGTAGTCCTGTGACTGATGAAAGACGTGGGCGATATAGATCGTTTCGTGCTCAAACTTGTAAAGACACACGTAGTTGTCGACGGGAAACGATCGGTAATTACGTGCCGCCAGCTCTTGCATGTGCGAGAGGGGACGTAGGAGTGGCTGCTCGCGAAGCAGATCAAGCTGATATTCAAACTCAGTGACAAAATTGCCTGCTGCGCGCGGATTCTTGAGAATCTGGGCAAGGTATCCGACGATACTCTCGTACTCATATCGCGCGCTTTTGAGTATGACGACGTTATAGGTCATATTTGTCTCGTATCGCGGTCGCGAAGGAGTCGTAGTCGCTGCAGTCGCCTTGCGATATTTCGTCTTCTGCCAACATCATACGAGACAGCAGTTTTGCCTTGGCGATTTCTTCTTGCATGAGGCGATACTGGTCGCTGCTGATGCAGTGCATGGCCTCGTAGCCGTTCTTGGTAACGGTAACGTCGCGCTCAGACTCAACAAGTGCGGTGAATGTGGCAGTATCCTTCATATCTCGGACGGGCACACAAGCGGACATGGGAACCTCCTTTGCGTCGTGACATAATTGTACCACGGTGTGTCCAAGCGACCGGTACCGTCGGATCGTCTCGATCTGTAACAGGTAGGGACCAAAAACTCGGCAAGATGTTGCTGATCGAGATTTTGTCTATCCAGCCATCACCTTTGTCTTGATCTGTAACAGTTAGGGTCGAAAATCCCTGCTAGATGTTACAGATCGAGACAAACGGCCTGCTCGGGCCGAGCCAAAACAAAAAGGCCGCATGCGAACCCGTGGAGGGATTCTCATGCGGCCGACAGGGGGGTATGCAGCGGAAACTAGGCCATGAGCAGGCCGGTCTCCGCGACGTTCTTGTACCAGTACGCGCTCGCCTTGGGATAGCGCTTCTGGGTCTCAAAGTCGATGTAGAACAGGCCGTAACGTTTGTTATAGCCGTTGGTCCAGGAGAACTGATCCTGCAGCGACCACACAAAGTAGCCGTCGACGTTTACGCCGCCGTCAATCGCCTTGAGGATCCATGCGAGATGCTGACGCATATAGTCGATGCGAGGGGCGTCATCGATAAAGCCGTCCTCGAAGTCGTCCTTATAGCCCATGCCGTTCTCGGTGATGTAGATCTTCTTGTAGTTGGGGTAATCGTTCTTAATGCGGAGCAACAGGTCGTACAGGCCCTCGGGATAGATGATCCAGTCCCAATCGGTCGTGGGAACGCCTTCGCGCACGCATGCCTCGCCCACGCCCTTGAGGAACCAGCGCGAGGAGCCCTTGTCGCCGGTGCCATTGTGGTTGATGTCGTTTTCGCCCTCGGCGGCACGCAGAAACTGGCACTTGTAGGTGTTGACGCCCAGGCAATCGTTGTAGGGGAGCGCGGCGGTCAACGCGGCGATGTCCTCGTCGCGAACGTCGAGCTCGCCGCCGGCGATATGGGCCAGCTTGGTCGCAGCCTCCATGGTGTCGGCTGCATAGTGGCCGCGGAAGGTGGCGTCGAGTACCCAGCGGTTGTTGATGACGTCGGCCATGCGGGCGGCCTCGCAGTCGGCAGCGCTGTTGGGGTCGAGAGGATACTTGGGCTCCAGGTTCTGGACAATGCCGATCTCGCCCTCAAAGCCGCCCTCATGGAAGGCGACGACAGCCTTGGCGTGGGCCACCATCATGTTGTGCATGAGCTGGAAGGCCTTGTCCAGGCGGTACTTCTCGCCGTGCGGCCAGTTGCCGACGATAAAGCTGCCCTCGGCGGTTGCGGGAATCTCGTTAAACGTGAACCAGTGCTTGACCTCGGTGAACTCGGCAAAGCAGAACTTGGCGTACTCGACAAAAGCGTCGATCGTCGTGCGCGTCAGGAAGCCCTCGCCGTCGTCCTGGTAGAAGGCCTCGGGCGTATCGAAGTGATCGAGCGTGACATAGGGGATAACGCCGGCATTGTTGCAGGTGGCGAAAAGCTCGTGATAGAAAGCGACGCCCTCGGGGTTAATCTCGCCGGTGCCGTTGGGGAAGATACGGCTCCAAGCGATGGAGACACGAATGCCGTTAATGCCGAAGCGCTGGCACAGGTCGATATCGACCGGGTACTTGTTGTAGAAATCGCTTGCGGGGTCGGGGGAGAAGCGACCCTGAGCTGCCAGGAAATCGTCCCAGGGCACTTTGCCCTTGCCGTGCGTGCGGGTCTCGCCCTCAACTTGGTAAGCGGCGGTGGCGCCGCCAAACACAAAACCGTCGGGGAACTGCATGGGGTTGGTCATGAGGCATCCTTTCTGTGGGATACGAATAGGGAGAGGTGCCCGAACTGGGGATCCGGGCACCAACAGAGGGAGGAACTAGTCAAGGTTCTCGCGGAGCCACTTGATGGCGCCAGCGGGGTCGCGAGTAAGGTCGATATATTCCTTGCCGCGCGGGGCGAGCAGCTTAATGCCCAGGCGATCAGTGTCGGCCTTCATGTCGTTGTAGTAGCTACGAACCTGCGGGGCAAGCACGATAACGTCGTACTGATCCATGATGGCAGTGTGCTGGCCATAGGCGCCGGCAGAGGAAGCGATGTTCTCTCCAGTCTGCGCGGCACCCTCCTTGATGGCATTGGCAAGCATGGCAGAGGTGCCAGCGCCGGCGCACAGGACGAGGACCTTCAGGCCATCGACATCCTTCTTGGCGGATGCTTCGGCGGCGGGCTCGGGCTGATCGGCGACAGGCTTGCTGTCGGTGGCGGCAACGGTTGCCTCGACGGAAGCGGCGGTCTGCTCGACAGCGGGCGCAGGGGCGTTGGCGGCGATGGTGGCGGCACCATTGGACTCAAGACCCAGCTCGGCGGCGCGCTCGGCCTCCTGGTCGCAGAGCAGTTTATCGTATGCCTTCAAGAACGGCAGGTAGATGATGGCGTCCAGCAAGATGATGATCGCGACAAACACCAGGGCGATAAGCTGGAAGTTCGTGGTGATGAAGATGCCGATGGGGGCAGGGGTGGCCCAAGGCACCACGAAGGAGAAGCCGTTCATGCCCACGTTATCGATAAAGAACTTGGCAACACTCACGTTGACGCAGCCGGCGGCAACAAAGGGGACGAGCATGTAGGGGTTAAGGATCATCGGCGCGCCAAAGAGCAGCGGTTCGTTGACGGCGAAGGCCACAGGAACAATCGAGGCCTTACCGACGGCTTTGAGCTGCTTGGACTTCATAAAGAGAATCAGCAGAAGCGGCACGATGAACGTGGCGCCGGTGCCGCCGAACTCACCCACGAGCGACATGTTAAAGGTGAGGGAGTGGGCGGGGTGGCCGCCTGCCAACAGAACCTGCAGATTCTCGGCCTGGTTGGCAAGACGGATGGGGTCGATGCCCGGCTGGACGATCGAGGGGCCGTGGACGCCGATGAACCAGAAGAACGCGGTGGCTGCCTGGATAAGGATAAGGCCAGGATAGGTTTCTGCAGCGGTAAAGAGCGGGGAAAGCAGTTTAATAAGCAGCTCAGAGAACGGAACGCCCATGAGGTTGCGCACGACGACATCGATGATGCCGCAGATGATGACGGCGCCGCCAAAGGGGATAATGTCGCGGAAGTTCTGAGCGATGGCGCCCGGGACCTCCTTGGGCAGCTTAATGGTCAGATCGCGCGAGACGCAGAATTTATAGACCCACACGGTAATGAACGCTGCGATATAGGCTGAGAACAGACCGCGCGTGCCCATGCTGGTGCAATCGAAGACCGAAAGTTCGGAGCCGTTGAACTTGGTGGTGAACTGCGTAACGGCGAGCAGCAGCATGCTGCACTGGGCGGCCACCATGGTGGAACCGTCGTTGAGCACTTTGCCGGCGGGCATACGACGGTTCATGGATGCCGTGAAGTTCTTGGCAGTGGTGCCGGCAACCATGATGCCCATAACGCCCATGGTGAAGTTGTACAGCTTGTTGCACCAGTCGATGAGCGGCTGGGGCAGCGTGATGCCAACTACGCCGGGAAGCGTGGCAATCAGCAGGAAAATCGAAGAGGTGAGGACGATGGGCATGCACCCAAGGAATCCGTCCTTGATGGCCTGGAGGTAGACGTTCCTCGAGATCTTCTCAAAGAACGGTTGATGCTTTTCGAGCATCTTTACGATGGCGTCCATAGAGCTCCTTTGCTACTTGATGCGCGATGCATGTGGATGGAACTGGTCGTCGATGGATGGTCAGGACTGCCCGGAAGCCTTCCTGCTTAAGGAAGGCATTACGAAATGACAACGTTGTCATTTCGTTAATGACAACGTAAGACATTCTTGGAAGAGCAACAAGGATATACGGGCGAGCGGTCGATATTGTCCGGTGAATGGTTGATTTATCAGTCAGGCAGGTAGTGTATGCTAGAACGCAAAAAACAAGCGATAGAGAACCGAGTGGAGAAGCAGTGGCAACGATGGACAAGAAAAACGTCTCGATGAACGATGTGGCGATTGCCGCGGGTGTTTCTCTCAAGACGGTGTCGCGCGTGATCAACGAGCCCGATAGCGTGCGCGAGTCGACGCGCGATAGGGTCCATGCTGCCATGGAGACGCTCGGGTTTCGAGCCAACTTTGCCGCGCGTTCGCTCAAGTTGGGCCGTTACGGGTGCATCGGCGTGGTGATGTTTCACTTGTCGGGCGGTGCCGTTGACATGATTGACGGTATCGCCGATGCCGCCGAAGAGCGAGGATTTGCTCTCACGATGATTAAGAAGCGCGCAGGGGAGAAGATGACCCTTGCCGAAGCGGCGCGTAGGATGTCGCAGCTGCCTGTTGATGGCATGATCTTCAACCTGCGCCAGATGGTCGATGACTTTGATACCTTTGAGGCGCCGAAAGACCTCAAGACGGTGATTATCACGCCGATGGAGCATCCTACCTGCTCCACCGTCAGTGACGACCAAGAGGGCGGCGCGCGCATGGCGTGCGAGTACTTCTTGAACCACGGGCATAAAAACGTGTACTTCGTCTCTGGTAAGAAAGAGTCGTTGTCGAGCCAGTGCCGTATGAAAGGTTGGCGTGCGGCACTCGAGGCGCGTGGCATTGAGCCGCCCGAGCCTCTGCAAGGCGATTGGAATGCGGATAGTGGCTATGCCGCGGGCCTTGTGCTTGCCGATAAGCCCGATTGCACGGCGGTCCTCGCTGCTAACGACTGCATGGCAAACGGCGTGATGATGGCTCTACGTGACAAAGGGCTCAGTGTGCCCAATGATGTGTCCGTGATCGGCTTCGACGATGAGCTCTATAAGACGATTCCCAACTCGATTCTGACGTCGGTGAAGTTTCGCCACCGCGAGCTGGGCGTCCGTGCGCTCAACGAGGTCGTCGCGGGTCTGGAAGCTCCGAGCTCCAGAAGCCGTACGCTCGTCTCGGGCGTGTTGGTCGAGCGTTCCAGCGTAAAGGACTTGCGGGCGTAGACGTGCTCGGCCTATTCCGTTTGTCTCGATCTGTAACAACTAGACGGTCAAAAGTGGTCTACATGTTACAGATTGAGATTTTCGGCTTGGCCTGTGCGTTCATCTCGATCTGTAACAGCTAGGACCGAAAAACTCGGCTAGATGTTACAGATTGAGATGAACAGGAGGACGGGTGCGGTCTAAACAAAATGGCCCGCGCATCACACATCGATGCACGGGCCATTTATTGTCTGCAAGCGGCAGGTGGTGTCAGCGTCTTATGCCTCGAGGTTTTCCTCGATCCAGGCGACGGCACCCTTGGGATCCTTAGTGAGGTCGATGTACTGTTTGCCCTTGGGCGACAGCAGCGTGATGCCCAGGCGGTCGGTGTCGGCCTTCATCTCGTTGTAATAGGTGCGAACCTGCGGAGCCAGGACGATGACGTTGTACTGGTCCATGATGGCGTAGTGGCTGCCGTAGGCACCGGCGTTGGCGGTAATGT
>URYT01000115.1 GCA_900552185.1 uncultured Collinsella sp.
TCTCTTTGGGCGCCAGGATAGTGATCTGTGCAAACAGATACACGATGGAGCTGAGGAGGAAGCCCGCCGGCTCAATGACAAACACATATACGGTGAATGCCGCGATGGTGGCCAGCACCCGCAGGTACTCCGGCTTCTCCTCCTCCGCTCCTTCATTCGGCTGGAAGCTTCGCATGGTGCGGAATCCGGCACGGATTTGAAAGAAGGAGAGGATGCAGGTAATGATGGCCAGAACCTTCGGCATGAAGTCGGAGCCAAGTCCCCCCATCAGGCTGGGCGGCAGTGCGCTGGCCGCCAGGAAGAGGGCGATGGAAAGAATCAGGAAGAATACGCCCGCAGCCAGATCCCCGAACTTTTTCAAGAACATTGCTTTGATCCCTCATTTCTCTGTTTGTCGTTCCACAGTTGCTGTCTCATCCGGATAACTTTATTATACACGGGCACACCGTATGTGCACTGTGACGGCAACACAAGAATCAGGCGCTATCTTATGTCTTTAATACATTTCCACAAATACAGCACATAAGGGCGCGCACCTCTTTGGGCACTATTGCGCTAGTCCCCCGGATTCAGAACCGGCTGCAATCCACCTTTTCCCGGGCAGCCATAGAGCATGCCTCGCCCTCCACCACCACCTCGCCCCTCTGATTGACGGCGGTGGCCTTCATAACGATGCGGCCGGGGCTGAACTTTACCGTGCCGTCGGGTTTGGTGACCTCCTCGCCGTCAGCGACAGGCTTGGCCGCGCGGCGCGTGCGCTTGGGCTTTGCCGGAACAGCCTCCTCACCAGTTGCAGGCACGGCCTTCTCAGCCGTTGCAGGCGTAGGCGTCTCAGGAGCCGAGGCTTGCGCGGGCGCCGCGACCTGGTCCGACGCAACCGGTGCAGCGGGAGCGGCCTGCGTCGTCGTTATTTCGTTTTCTTGCTGTTGATCAGACACAGTGTTTGCTCAACTTTCTTTTCAAGCCCTGTGATCACATGCTCCCTGCATAAACCTTCAGGGCGGCTAAACAGTCTAGCTCCGTCAAATACCGACGGACATCATTGATCTGTATCGAGATATTTGCGTCATATACGCAGCGTTAGTGTAACACAACCGCCGCCACCTGCAACTTAGTCATTGGGGACGTTCTTAAACGACTAGTCAAAAGGGACAATCTTTGGTTTAACACCCACAAATCTGACTGCCTCCGCCAAAACTGTGGCGGTTTACTACGATGAATCGCTCAACCGCGATCACTCCGAAACTTGTTGAACTAAAACCGCAGGTAGATGCCTTGCACTTTTTTGCGAAAAGCCGGCGTAGTTGGAATTTCTCATTTCATCGTAGTAAACCGGCATAGTTTCGTATTTCCAGCAGTTCCAAATTCGTCAATACGTCGGCGTTTGCAAAAAGCCCGACCTCCGTGGTAGATCGGGCTTTCAAGGCTTAGTTAAACCAAGTCTGTACGGTCAAATGACCCGTAGCTTACATCTGCTCGGGCGCGGAAACGCCAACGAGGGTGAGCACCAGGGCGAGCGTCACACGGACGGCATCGCAAGCGGCCAGACGGGCACGCGAAAGCTCGGGGTCGACGGGACGGCCCTCGCTCGGCAGCACCTGACAGGCAGCGTAGAAGCTGTGGAAGTCGCCGGCGAGTTCCTCAGCAAAGTGCGTCAGACGGAACGGGGCGCGGTCGCGAGCGCAGCTGGCGATGAGGTCGGTGAGCTCGTTGAGCTTGCGCGAAAGGGCGAGCTCGGTCGGGTCGGTCAGCAGCGAGTAATCGACGTTCTCACCGATGGCCTTGGCGGCGACGGCCTTCATGCCCATCTCGTCAGCCTGCTCGGGCGTAACGTCAGCGGCACGGCGCAGGATGGAGCACACGCGGGCGTGAGCGTACTGCACGTAGTACACCGGGTTGGAGTTGTCGCGCTTCTTGACGGCCTCAATATCGAAGTCGACCATCTGGTTGGAGCTCTTGGAGATGAGGGTGTAACGGGCAGCGTCGGAGCCGACCTCGTCGACGAGCTCCTGCAGGGTCACCATGGTGCCCTTACGCTTGGACATACGGACGGGCTTGCCGTTGCGCAGCAGGTTGACGAGCTGGCCCAGCAGAACCTCAAACTTGCCGGGGTAACCCAAGGCATCGCAGACGCAGCGGACGCGCTCGATGTAGCCGTGGTGGTCGGCGCCCCAGATGTCGATGACGTGGTCGACGCGCTGGAACTTATCCCAGTGATAGGCAACGTCGGAGGCGAAGTAGGTGTACTCGCCGTCGGACTTGATCAGAACGCGGTCCTTGTCATCGCCCAGGTCGGTGGAGCGGAACCACAGGGCGCCGTCCTTGGTGTAGAGATAGCCCATCTTGTCGAGCTTCTCAAAAGCGCGGTCGACGGCGGAGGTGCCGGCGGTCTCGCCCTCGGTGTCCTTCACATACAGCGAGCGCTCGGAGAACCAACGATCGAAGTCGCAGTTAACGGCATGGCAAAGGTCGCGCATGTTGTCGACCATCTTTACATAGCCGCGCTCGCGGAAGCTCTCCATGCGCTCCTGCGGATCGGCGTTGACCCACTTATCGCCGTCGGTGCGCCAGAACTCGGCGGCCTCGTCGATGATGTAGTCGCCGCCGTAGGAGTCCTTGCCCAGGGTCTCGGCAAAGTTGTCCTGATACGGATGGGTCTCGGGATGCTCGTCGTTCTCGTCGGCAACAAAGGCGTCGCGGTCGGCGATCAGCAGCTTGTGAGCCTCGTCGATATCCACGCCCTGCTTGGCGATGATGTCGGCAAGCTGCATATAGCGCGTGCTGATGGAGTTGCCGAAGGTGTTCATCTGAGAGCCGTGGTCGTTGATGTAGAACTCACGCTGGATGTCGTAACCGGCGTGATCCATAACGCGGCAGAGCGAGTCGCCCAGCGCGGCCCAGCGGCCGTGGCCGATGTGCATGGGGCCGACGGGGTTGGCGGAAACGAACTCGACCTGGGTCTTCAGGCCACCACCGACGTTGGACTTAGCGAAGTCCATACCCTTCTCGCGAGCCTCGCCAAAGATGGCATTCTTGACGGCAACGGAGAGGTAGAAGTTGATGAAGCCGGGGCCTGCGATCTCGACCTTCTCGATCGCGGGGTCCTCGGGCATATGGGCAACGATGGCCTCGGCGATCTTACGCGGGGCGCAGTGGGCCAGCTTGGCGGACTTCAGGGCCATGGTAGAGGTCCACTCGCCATGAGAAGTGTCAGCCGGTCGCTCGATAGCGCAATCGTCAAGTTCAAATGCGGAAAGGTCGCCGGCCTCCTGGGCCGCAGCAAGCGCAGCGCGTACCAGCTCTTCAATCTTCTCGGGCATAGATCCTCCTTGTGTTAAAGCCCCCGAGCTCTTGGTCACTCGTAGGGCAAAAGCCAGAGTTTGTAGCACTCTATCACAAGCGACGGGCACTGTCGCAGGGTAAAGCTAATAGATATTGCATATGCACAAAAATGACTACAGCTTGTATGGAGTCACTCAAAGATGCCGGTCTGCCTGCAGATTATGCAGGCGTTGAAAATGCATATAGGTGTGAATGAGCTGCGTCTGTTATCGAATACTCTTACCTATCAGAGTTGTGTGCTTTTCCTGCATAAAGTACGGGTTTGCGCACGTCAGCGTGTTATTCTAGACATACGTAAATTCGTATAAGTTGGAGGTAGCATGTTCTCAATCGGTCAACACGTCATTCATCCGGGCCAGGGAGTCTGCACCGTCGTCGGTTTTAGGGACGACACACCGCAGCCCATGCTGCTGCTCGAGACCAAGCAGGGACATGCGCAGACGATCCTCATGTACCCCGTGGCGCAGGCCGACCGTCTGCACGCCGCCATCTCTCAGCAAGATGCCGAGCACCTGCTGAGCCACTATGACGAGCTGGAGTGCGACACCTTTACCGAGCGCAACAGCTCGCTTGAGGAGACACACTTTAAGCAGCAGCTCAAGCTGGGCGCGCCCGAGACGGTCCGCGTGGCAAAGACCATGATGCACCGCATTCGCCAGGCCGAGGAAGCTGATAAAAAACCCAGCTCCTACTACATGCGCGTACTCAAGGAGGCCAAACGCCGCTCCATCGAGGAGTTCGCCGTGGCCCTTGGCGTCACCGAGGAGGCCGCCGAAGCCCGCCTAGCCCAAGCCGCCCTCAACTAACCCATCCGCGCCAAAAACCACCACAAAGGGAACAGGCACCTTTGTGGTGGTTTTCTTGTTCTAGTAGTATTCATTCTTATCGATACCCACGAGCACAAGGAGTCTCTTATGGCAGAGCCGCTTACCGCCGGAATCACCCGCGACCGCGCGTTCGAACTGCTCAATGAGCACAACAAGGACCCGTTCCATATCACCCATGGCGAGACGGTCGAGGGCACTATGCGCTACTTTGCGCGCGAGTTCGACCCCGAGAACGAGGAGTTTTGGGGCATCGTCGGTCTGCTGCACGACCTGGATTGGGAGGAGCATGAGGACGACCCCATTAACCACACCATCTATGCTGCCGAGATTCTTGAGGGCGAAGGTGCGTCTCCCGAGCTCATTCGCGCCATCCAGACGCACACGTCGGACTTCAACACCTCACTACCCAAGCCCGAGCTGCAGATGGAAAAGATCCTGTTTGCCTGCGATGAGCTCACCGGCCTGATCGGCGCTGCCGTCATCATGCGCCCGAGCAAGAGCGTTATGGACTTTACGACCAAGTCGCTCAAGAAGAAGTTCAAGGACAAGCGCTTTGCCGCCGGCTGCTCGCGCGACGTGATTTCGCAGGGCGCCGAGATGTTGGGCTGGGAGCTCCCCGAGCTCTTTGACCGCACCATCGCGGCCATGCAGTCCTTCGCCCCCGACCGAGATACCTTCCAGGCCTAACCGTCAACGCCACCTAAAACCACCACAAAGGGGACAGGCACCTTTGTGGTGGTTTTTGTTTGCGCGGGCGTTAGGGGCGGACCTGGCCGGTGCCGCGGAGCTTGTATTTGTAGGTGGTGAGGGCCTCGGCGGCAAAGGGGCCACGGGCGTGGAGTTTTTGGGTCGAGATGCCGATCTCGGCGCCCAGGCCAAACTCGCCGCCGTCAGTGAAGCGCGTGCTGGCGTTGGAGTACACGGCCGAGGCATCGACAGCATCGAGGAAGCACTCGCAAGCATCCGTGTCCTCGGCAACGATGGCCTCGGAGTGCATCGTGCCGTAGCGATTGATGTGTGCGATGGCCTCGTCCTCGTTTGCCACGACCTTCACGCTCATCTCGAGAGCCAGGTACTCGCGACCCCAGTCCTCCTCAGTCGCGGCGACGTAGTCATCGCCCTCCACAAAGCCGGCGTCGGCGCACGCGGCGCACGTGGCCTCGTCGCCGTGAATGAGCACGACGTGTTCGTGCAGCACAGCAACGACCGCGGGCAGGAAGCGATCAGCAACGGCACGGTCGACCAGCAGCGACTCGGCGGCATTGCACACGCCTACGCGCTGGGTCTTGGCATTAACGATAATGTTGAGCGCCTTATCAAAGTCGGCGGATTCATGCACGTAGATGTGGCAGTTGCCCGTGCCCGTCTCGATAACCGGCACCAGGCTCTCGCGCACGCAGCGCTGGATGAGACCGGCACCACCGCGCGGAATCAGAACATCAACCACGCCGCGCAACGCCATGAGCGCCCCCGTTGCAGCGCGATCGGTCGTCTCGATGATGGAAACCGCCGCCCGGTCGAATCCACTCGCCTCGACGGCATCCGCCAAGATGCGGGCGATTGCGACACAGCTGTTCTGAGCGATGGAACCTCCGCGCAAAATGCAGGCGTTGCCCGTGCGAATGCAAATGCCAGCGGCATCGGCGGTCACGTTGGGACGCGCCTCGTACACCATCGCGACAAGCCCCAAAGGCACGCTCACGCGCCTCAGATGAACCCCCTCGCTGATGTCGCGCTCATCGAGCACGCGCCCCACGGGGTCGGGCAAATCGGCGAGTTTATCGAGGCCTGCGGCCATGCCCTC
>URYT01000116.1 GCA_900552185.1 uncultured Collinsella sp.
CGGTGTCGAGGCCCACGTCGTAGTATCCCACGTGGCAGTAATACTGCGCACCGTCATCGTCTGCGGTCAGGTCAATCTCGAGCTTTGAGGCCGTTCCAGCCGCGAGGTTGCCATCGGCACCCACGAGCTTAAACTCTGTCTCGCCGCGGCCCTTGCGGTACCACATATAGGTCGGTGCCAGCCCTGTTTCGCTATCGTCGGCACCGAGTTGCTTCACATGGCCAATCGCCGAGAGCGTCAGGTGGCTTCCCGCCGTGCGCTCAACCGAAGAGTCGTATCCAAGATCCAACCCCTCCGCAGCATCCGCCGCAGGTCCGCTCACGGTCATCGTCATGCCATCGGGCATGGTCTTGACCGTGATGATTGCCGAGCGAATACCTGTTTCGGTCGTGGATCCATTCTTAACGGCGGCGATGGCGAATCGATACTCCGTATTGGGCTGCAGCCCATCCCACTTGAGCGAGGTCTGCGTGTTGTCGGCAATCTTCCAGCTATTGACGACCGCATCCGCCGCATTGCTCTGCAGCATGCCCACGCCGTAGCTAAAGCCACTCTTGTTTGCGAGTACATCGTCCCAGCTAAACGTAACGCTGGTCGAATCGACGGCGTTTGCCGTAAAGCCCGTCACGGCCGGCGCGTCGGGCATCTCGACGTCCTTAACGTCATAGCCCACGATCCAGAACTGGTCGGTGTCCTTGGTGCCGAGCTTGTCGCCCGAGTCTGCCTCGAACTTGTCGACATCCACCGCGTTGACGCCCAGACGCCACACAAAACCGTACTTGCCCTGCGCGGCCTCGGGCAGGTTGTCGACGGTGCCGCCGTATTCGGTCGATTCACTCGAGGAGTTACCCGTAGTAAAGCCGGCGTTGGCACCAAAGCACAGGCCGCCAAACAACTCGTGCTTTGCGAGCTTCGCGCCCATGACAACGCTGCCGTTCAGCGTCAAGCCGAGCTCGAGCTCCTGCTCCTTGCCCTCCTCGACTTCGATGGTCTGCTCAATGCTCGCCCCCGACTGCGCGGCGGCGCCGTTAAACCCATCGTGCGTGTAGGCGCGCGTTACGCCAGGCTTGCCCAGGCCAAAGGAATCCCCAACGGGAGTCTCGCCGTTGAGCGTCGTTTGATAGGTTCCGGGTTCTCCCGACCGGTTGGTCAAAAAGTAGCTGAGCGGCGTCATATTGTGCTGTTTGGCAATGCGGTCATAGGCCTCGACATTAACGACCGAGGTCTGCGCGCCGAGCGACACGGGCGCCGCCATCACGCCCTTGCCACCAGTTTCCTCATTTTCGATCTCATACTCGTAATAGACCATCGGAATCGTGTAGAGCACGGCCTTGTCACCCTCGCCGGCATGCGACTCATAGCTTACGCTTGCGCTGACCGTGCGCTCGCTCCGGTAGTCATAGCATCCCTCGGCGGCAAAATCGACTGAAGCATTCATCGCGACCAGGGGCGGACCGGTCTGCACCTCGACGGCAACGCCCAACTCGGCGCCAATGGTATAGCCCTGGGATGTCCCCGTGCCCTTTTCCTCTCCGTATGACGTGCCGCCCAACACCAGATAGCCGTATGCCTGCTCCAGATCCTCAACATAGGGCGCATCCTGCAGCACGGCAAGCACGCGCGGGTTGGTATAGACCTTGTAGCGGTCCTTGTACGTGATCTTGACGCTGTCGTTGTCGACATCGGGCAGCGCGAGCGAGATAAATGTGCCGTAGGTAGTGCCGCGACGGTTGCTCTCGCTAATCACCTGCTCCTCGCCGCGGCGCACCTTTCCGTTCTCGTCGAGCGAAAAATGCGAGGCGGTCATCCAATAGTAGTCATCGTTCTTGCGCAGGTCCTCGTCGCGGTGCTTGCCCACCACGGCGATAAAGCTCTCGTTATAGCGGTCCGAACCCGAGACGCTGCCCGCCTTGACGTCGCTGATCCACACCTGCTCTATACCCTTGTGGTCATGCTTGTTGCTGCTGTTGTATTGCTGACCGCTCATGCTCATGGTTCCGACCATGGACCCCAAGCCCTGAGCCCCGCTCTGTGCCGTGTTGCAGGCAAAGTCGCGGAACACATCGCCGCCCACGAGCACCTCGTCGACCGCCAGCTGCTCGGACAGGCCGTCAAGGTTGGCAGTGGCAAGGGCAATAGGCGCCAAGGTGCACGGATAGCGCTTATCCTGAGCGCTATCCTTCCATGCGCTGTTGGGCACATGCATCAGCCCATAGGAGGCGAGGAGCCCGTCTCTGTATTCCTTGCAATCGGAAAGCTTGAACTCGCCAGACTCCGAGTCAAAATACGCGTAGCGGTACAGCGCGCCGTACAGCCCCTTGCTGCCGTCAGAAGCGCCGTAATCAAAAGCGCTGCGTTGCCAGTCATAGCCCGCAAGAATAAGGCCCGTGACGGTTTCACCCGTCTTCTTTCCTTCTTCATCGTAGGCGGCAAACGTGCCGAACGTCGCATTCGCAGCGACCATGGTCTTGCCGTTCGCGGAGAGGGAGATTGCGCCCGCGTCGCCCAGAGCATCGACATGGACGAGCGCACCCTTGGATGCATCCCACGAAAACAGCTCGCAATGCGTCGACTTATCAATATTCTTCTTGCCGTAGGGTGCCGAGACCACGATGGCGAGGTCATCGCAAAAATCGCGATCGAGGTCGCCGGCCGCTAGCGAAACGACAGGAGCTGACTGAAGCTGCGTCCAGGAGTCGTTCCCGCCCTTGTTGTGCGTGGTGTAGTCCGCGGCGTTACCGGCATCGATCTTGACGACGCTTTGCTTCCAGTTGCCGCCCTCCAAGTCATACATGTCGACTACAGCCTTGCGCACGCCGTTCTCGTCGACATAGCAGCCCGCGTAGACAAAAAGCTCGTCGACGCCGTCGCCATCGACATCGCCCGCCTCGACATCAAAGACGGCGTCGTGCTCTTGCAGGTAACCGGCATCCAGGTACTTAAAACGGCCTTCGTACATCATATTAGTGTTGACCGTCACCGGCAGGTGTGTGTCGAGAGTGCGCGTACGCCCGTTGCTAAACGAGTAGAGGACCAGCTCAACCTTTCCGGCGTATGACTTGCCGTCAATCGTTGTGGAGGAACTGTCCCCGTAGGCACGGAGCTCGGCAACGCGGCTCTTTTTGCCCGTGCTGGCGTCGCTGCAGAACTCAACACTCGTGGCGTGAATGCCCGAGAAACCGTTGTTGTCGTTGGCGAGTACTGTTGAGGACTCATTGTTGCTTAGGTACGACCAGGTGCCGCCACCGTAGTCGCTATGCTTGTAGAGATCGCTGTTCGTCTCGAAGTTGTTGACGTTTTGCCAGAACTTTGCGGCGCCCCACACACTTCCATAGCCATCGGTGAGTTTGCTGCTGCCGCCAATGTCACCGCGCTCGACGTTCTCGAGCTTGTCGCGCAGAGTGTAGCGATTGCCATGGCTACCGTTAGCTGCCATATAGACCTCGCTGCGCGTGGCAAACGTCGTGGGGGTATCAGTGGAATAGGGGCCAACGGTATCGGCCGGAATGTGCTCGCCCGTGCCCAGACCCAGGGCTTGATAATCCTGCTCGGTCATATCGGTGATTGCGGGCGCGTCTGCCGCCTGGGCAACCTGGGGCGTGGCCGTGAAGCAGGCGACGCTCGTGGCGATCAACGCAGCAAGCGCCGCCGTCCCAACAAGCGGGATTTTCGACAGCCTACGGATACGGGGGTGTGGAACGTACATGAGGGACCTCGCTTTATTCGAGTGGAGTGGACTCATTTTTGCAAATGATACATCCGATGCCCGATATCACGTGTCTCATCTTCGCCAACGGCGTGTCTCATTTTTGAGAATCCGAGATGCCGCGGAAATCTTATCCCAGCTCAAAGGCCATTTCTGGGATGTATTTTCCGTCGAGTGCCTCATCGGGAAACTGCATCCCGTTTCTTGACCGAATAATGGGACGCAATTTCCCGTTGGAGCGCCTTTGGGAAAGTGTGTCCCACTTCGACCGCCCAGAGTGGGATGCACTTTCCGCAAAGCACCTCAACGGGAAACTACGTCCCATTCCAAAGGCAAATTCCGGGACGCATTTTTCGAAAGCCTGCCCATCCGGAAAGCCCGTCCCACTTTGGACGCATCCGGGCACGGAACCATCGACCTATCAGGCCTCCCATCAATAAAGAGGCGTCCTCCCGGACGGCGGGGCACGAAGTTCATCGCGAGTTCCGCACGCAAAGAAGGCCACTTAATGTGGCCTTCGTCTTGCGCAGGACTGTAGAGCAGGGAACTTCGTGCCCCGACGCCCGGGAGGACGTTTCATTTAGAAAGATGGACCGACCGCCGTCAGCGATGGGAGCTACTCCCCCAGCACGGCCTTTTTGGCGGCTGCAGCCATGTTGTCCAGATCTTCCTTAGTGGGATGGTCCTTCGCGGCAACCCAGTTGTCGAGCAGCATCTTATAGCGAGCGTTGTCGGGATCTTGCTCGAGCATGGCCTCGTAGCGCTGCTTGACCGCGGGGCCCATCTTGCCCTGGCACATCGCCCAGCCCGCAAGCTCGGCATCCCCAGCCAAATTGGAAGTTACGCGGTCGATAATCTGCTGATAGTAGCTCTGGTCGGCCCCAAAGCCGCAGGTGCCAAACAGGAACACGCGCTTGCCGTGCAAGGCGGAGAGCAACGCCGCGACCGAAGGCGTGCACGCGCCCTTGTCGCACCAAAAACCGACGAGCACCGTGTCGGCCGCGCAGGCGCCCTGCGCCTCGAGCGCAACCTGATCTGCATCCGCATCGTCGCTCAACGCCGCGGCATGGACAAACTCAACACCCGCAGCCTGCAGAGCGCGCTTGATCGCGCCCGAAACCATCCTGGTATTACCGCTCTTGCTGTTAACCACCAAAGAGCACGTCATAGTCACGTTGCCTCGTATCCCCCAAAACTAAAGCCACTAATGCAATTTATTAGATGACTATCTTAGTACTAACGTGACAGATGTAAACCACCGTCTGTCGATTGATTAATTTGCCCCACGGGCTTGCTCACTGGGCAAACTGGCTGCGATAGAGTTCGGCGTAGAAGCCGCCTGCCGCTAGCAGCTCGTCGTGCGTGCCGCGCTCGATAATCTGCCCGTCGCGCATCACCAGAATGCAGTCGGCGTTGCGGACGGTGCTCAGGCGGTGCGCCACGACAAAGCTTGTGCGACCGGCCATGAGCTCGTCGAATGCCGCCTGCACTTGCAGCTCGGTGCGCGTGTCGATACTCGAGGTCGCCTCGTCCAGCAGCAAGATAGCCGGGTCGGTGAGCATGACGCGCGCAATGCACAGCAGCTGCTTTTGGCCCTGGCTAAACGTGCCGCCGTCCTCACCGATTACCGTATCGTAGCCGCCTGGTAGCTGCACGATAAACTTGTGCGCGTGCGCGCGCTTGGCGGCTTCGATGACCTGCTCGCGCGTGGCGTCGGGACAGCCGTAGGCGATATTTTCCGCCACCGTGCCCTCGAACAGCCACGTATCCTGCAGCACCATGCCAAACAGCGAACGCAGGTCGCTGCGGCGCATCTGCGTAGTAGGGATGCCGTCAATGTAGATCGTTCCGCTGTTCAGCTCATAGAAACGCATGAGCAGCTTGATGATGGTCGTCTTGCCGGCGCCGGTAGGCCCGACGAGGGCCACCATCTGCCCCTGCTTGACCTCGATGTTCACATCCTTCATGAGCAGCGTGTCATCATAGCCGAACTGCACATGCTCGAAGCACACATTGCCCTTCACTGCGGAGATGTCCGCCGCCGGATCCTTTTCCGGCACTTCTTCCTCTTCTTCCAGCATGCCGAAGATGCGTCCCATGGCCGCAAAGGCCGCCTGCACCTGTGCCGAAAGCTGAGAGATCTGCGACAGCGGGTCATTGATCTGCCAGATGTAGCGGATGAACGCCTGCAGGCTGCCGATCTCCATGCCGCCGGCGTGGCACGGGCGATGGTTTACTATGGACAGAAAGGC
>URYT01000117.1 GCA_900552185.1 uncultured Collinsella sp.
GATGAGCTGGTCAAGCATCGTCTTGTACCAGGTGGGCGAGTCCTCGCGCCGGCTGCGGACCAGGTCGATCTTCTCGCGCGGGTAGTAGATGAGCGTACACAGCTCGCCCTTTTCGTCAAAGGAGAGCGTGTCGCCAAAGATCTCGTCGACATGCTCGCGCACGACGCCCGAGCAGTTGTTGAGGATGTGCATAAAGGCTTCGTACTCACCATGCACGTCGCTCATAAAATGCTCGGTGCCCTTGGGTAGGTTGAGGATGGCCGAGAGGTTGATAATCTCGGTAAATGCGGATTGTTCGGTGGGGAACTGTCTCGACAGCAGGCGCAGATACTTGAAGTCTTGCGGGTTGCGATCGAATGCGACCATGAAACACCTTCCGATGGGGCTGGTAAAACTGATAAACGGCGTCAAACGTTTATCAGTATGCGCCGCTTTTGTTTCGATTTTGCGCCAGCGGCTGAATTATCGGCTGAATGGTTTGGTAAATCGATTTAGTTGAGGTAGATATGGCGGTTGAGTGGAGACGACAGAGGGTGTTTTCTCAGATATTTATGCGTGGGGTCGGTGGAGACGATGGTGGTAAAGATGTTCGCTATTTTTGGTTCGATTTGGTAAATAGTGGACATATGTACCGTATGTAGGCTCACTGTGCGATAATTTGCGCAGCAATGAGTAAGGAGCCTCATATGAGTGATTTTGTCCTGACCTGTGAATCCGCCGCCGACCGAACCCGTGAGTTCTTTGCGTCGCGCAATATCCCTGTCGTGCGTTTTCATTACGAGATCGACGATGTTGTCTATACGGACGATCTGTATCAGTCGATTACGCCGGACAAGTTTTTTGCCCAGATTGCCGCGGGCGCCATGCCCAAGACGTCTCAGGTGGGCGTGGGTGAGTACGAGGAGTTTTGGGAGCCGTTTGTTGCCGAGGGTAAAGACGTGCTGCACCTGACGTTGTCGTCGGGTATTTCGGGCACGTATGGATCGGCCTGCGTCGCGGCGCAGATGCTTGCGGATCGCTATCCCGAGGGCGGCAAGGTGCGCGTCATCGATTCGCTGGGGGCGTCTTCGGGCTTTGGTCTGTTGCTGGAATATGCCGCCGACGTGCGCGATAGCGGGGCTTCACTCGACGAGACGGCTGCTTGGATCGAGGAGCACAAACTCAACCTGCACCACTGGTTCTTCTCGACCGATCTGTCGAGCTACCTACGAGGCGGTCGCATTTCGGCTGCGAGCGCGATCATCGGCACGGCGCTTAAGATTTGCCCGCTTATGACGGTCGATTGCGACGGCAAGCTGTCGCCACGTGAGAAGATTCGCACTAAGAAGCGCGCGATTTTCGAGATGGCTAAGACCATGATGGCACACGTGCAGGACGGTGCGGATTATTCGGGTAAGTGCATCATGTCGCACTCGGCGTGCCGCGAGGATGCCGAGGCAGTTGCGGCGCTGATTGAGGAACAGGTTCCGCAGCTTAAAGGCAAGATTGAGATCAATGACATCGGTACTCTGATTGGCTCGCATACCGGACCTGGTACGGTGGCGCTCTTCTTTATGGGCGACAAGCGCGTGGATTAATTTGCCCCATCACGTTGCTGCATGATTGCTCAAACGAAAACGGCCCGTCTCACGTTTGTGGGGCGGGCCTTGCTGTTGCGGCTAGCGTTTCTTTCCGCGGAAGAAAAAGCCGTGCAGTGACGGCTTGAGGCCGCGATTGGCGCGATGCTCCTCGACGCGCTCGTGGATCGAAGCGACGCGCTCGATGACTTCGTCGGGAATCGGCACGTCGGGATTCATGTTCTCGACCTGGCTGACTTCGGCGGCGGCGACCTGGTCGATAATGGGCACATCGTCGCGCGAGATGACAGGTGTGGCGTCTTCCTTCATCTCGCGATAACGCTGCATCATGTCGGCCTGTAGCTGCTGGGCCGAAGGCGGCGTCCAGATGATGGCGTTGGCGCCGGCGGCGATGGTCTCGCGAATGCTCTCGGGCGTCTTGCCGCCCGGTGCGATGAGCGGCAGGTTGGGATAGTGCTCGCGCAGTTCACGCAGGACCTGGGGTGTGTTTTTGCCGGCGGCGATGTTGAGAATCTTGGCTCCGGCGCGCACTTTGGCATGCGCATCATCGTCGCAACGTACGACCGTGGCGATGACGGGGATGTCGGCGATGTTGGTGATGTGCTCGACCATCTCGGCAGTGGCGGGGGAGTTGACCACGCAGCCCGCCGCGCCCTGCATCTCGGAGACGGCTGCCATCTGCACGGAGCGCTTGCCGGTCGTAGTTCCGCCGCCCACGCCTACAAAGACCGGGCACTCGGCGACGGTCAACAGTGCCTGCGTAATGGCGGGCTGCGGCGTGAAAGGGTAGACCGCAAAGACGGCGTCGGCGTTGGAGTTGCGGATAACCGCGACATCGGTGGTGTAGATGAGCGATTTGATACGACGGCCGAAGAGCGTAAAGCCGCTGGCCTCCTCGATCTCATCGGGCATGCGGAGGGCCGCCTTGCGCAAACGCCCGTCGATGGGCAGCGGCTCCATGGGGAGCAGTCCGTTGGGAGTCACGGCTACCTGGGGCTCGGTGAACTCGTCTGCGAGCTCGACCTCGGAGAAATCGACCGAGGCGACGATGTCCTCGTGAACCTCGGCGGGCACATCGATGGGAGCTTGGTCGTTTGCCGCGGCAGGCGTGTCGAAGGAGCTGGTGCCGACAAAGGCGTCGACGCGCTCGTTTAGGTCGTTGAGGGTGTCCATGGAGACTCGATTCTGTGTGACGACGGCCGGCACGATGCAGCCGGAATTGCGAATGCTAAATCGTTTGACGAGTTGATTTTTCCCCGCCGCGCCATCCGTTAGACCGAAGGGCAGGCGAACGTGAAGGAGCTGTGGTGGCGGGGATCGAGGTGCTATCTTGAAAGTCCCGTTTAAAAGAGAGGTGACGCGGTATGGAATTTTCGGCAATGTTGGGCTCGATTGGCCTGTGTGTGGGCGCAATCGTTGCCGCCGCGGTCATCTACTTTGTGGTCACGGCCATCAAGGGCAAAAGGGCCGAGCGCAAGGAGCGCGCGATGCTTAAACAGCATCGCGACCAGCAGGGCAAACGCGCACAGAAATAGCTTGTTGAGTTTTGGATCCGTGCGCTAGCTGCGTTTTCGGATCAGGGCAATGTAGAAGCCCTCAAAGTCGCGGCTAGGCGGAATGGTCAGCGTACCGGGCATACCGTTGGCGACGGCCGAGACATGGCCGGCAGCGATGGCCTCAGTGAGGGCATTGCACTCGATATGCGGCTCCTCGCCGGCATCCTGGGCGCGACGCGCTTCGCTTTCGCTCGGCGTGCCGTCGAGGGGGATGAGCTCGCAGTCCATATGCTTGTCGAGGGCCTCTTGCAGGGCGTCCTCGTTTTCCTGCGGCAAGATCGAACAGGTCGAATAGACGAGCGTGCCGCCCGGTTTGAGGGCACCCATGGCGCGGTCCAGAAGTGCTCGCTGCGAGCGGGCGCACTTGCTCAGCAACTGCTCGGTCAGGCCGCGCAGGCTTTTCTCGTTGTCGCTGATGACGGTGCCCGTGCCGGTGCAGGGAGCGTCGAGCAGGATGCGATCAAAGCGGAAGAACTCGTCGAGCTCGCGTGCGTCGATGCGCATGACGGGCACGTTTTTGGCACCTTGACGGTGGAGGTTGGACTCAAGCTTTTCGGCGCGGGGAATGCTCATCTCACAGGCCGTGAGGTGTGCCTGGCCCTGGGTGAGGGCGGCGATCTGCGTCGTCTTGCCGCCGGGGGCTGCGCACATGTCCAGGATGTCCTCGCCGGCCTGAGCGCCCAGGACCAACGGCGGCATCATGGACGACAGGCTCTGCAGATAGATTTTGCCGTCGCGGTAGATGTCGAGATCCCACAGATCGGAAACCTGGGCCTCGGGCAGGATAAAGGCGTCCGGATACCAGGTAACGGTTTGGTGCGCGATGCCGGCGGCATCGAGCGCGGCGGCGATGTCCTCGGCGGTTGCCTTGAGCGTGTTGGCGCGCAGTGTGACCGGGCGTGTGGCCGCGGCTCCAAAGCCCTCGATCATGAGCTCGGCATCGGCGGGCGCATAGGCGCCGGCGACCGTGTCGACCATAAAGCGCGGCAGGTCGGCGCCGCAGGGAAGGGCGGCAAGCTGGTCGGAAAGCTCGGTGGAGGCAAACTGCCTAAGCTTGAGCTCGGGCTTAACCTGCTTTTTCTGCTTACGACGACGCGGCTTGGACATCCGTCTTTCCTTCCACCTAAATGATTATTCTGGGACGGGGATTAAAACATCATTCCATGACCCCCGTCACAAAAGACTGTACTGTGGCGCCCGGGAATGATTTTTTAATCCCCGTCCCAGAATAATCATTCCCGGGCGCGTTGCTGCAGGCGTGCTTTAGTACTGGCTCTCGTGCTTGCTGAAGAAGTCGAAGCGCGGGGGCAGCGGCTTCACGCGGTGCTCACCGGGCTTCTCGCCCAGGCTCTCCACGAACTCGTCCGTGGAGGCAAAGATGTTATCCCAGCTAAAGAAGGCGACCGGGTCAACGTTGAAGTACTCGCAGATGAGCTCGCAGCCGGCCGGAACGATGCCGTGCATCAGGACGGTGGCCACGCGCAGCTCGGTAAAGGCGTCGACGAGGGCCTGCGTCATGGCGGCGTTTGCTGGCTCGCCCTCGAGCTTGTTGGCGGCCTTGGAGGCGTCGCTCCAGCGCTTGTTGGCGGCGCGCAGGTAGTCGTCACACACGGCAAGCGCGCGGTGCGTCTCGAACTTGTACATGGCCTGCTCAAAGGCAAGGGTTGCCTGCTGGGCGGCTTCGACCACGGTGTCAGAAGCGGCACCAGCGGGGATGCAGCCGTTGCGGTAGGGGCTCTCGTCGCCCTCCTTGACGGCGACGCCGTAGAAGCAGCTGCGTGCCAGACGGTTGAACACGCCGGTCAAAAGGGCGCTCTCCTTAAGGGCCGGGTCGATAACGCGCTTGTCGTCGCAGGCGCGCACCTCGTTGCCGTCCTTGTCCTTGCCGGTCACGCGCGTGTCATATGCCTTGGGGCTAAAGCTTACCGGCTTCTCGGACAGGCCGAGCGACAGCCAGTGCGCGCGCATCTGCTCGCAGGTGTAGTGGTTGAGCAGGTCGTCTGCCGGCGGGGGAGGCGTCTGCGAGGACGAGCTGGCTTTTTTGCCCATGTAGAGCAGGTGATAGCAGGCGCTGACGGTGCTCTGCGTAAGGTCCCAACCCAGGGCCTCCCACATGGCTGTCTGAGCGATGCAGTAGAAATAGATGTTGTCCTGACCGATGAACTGGTAGATCTGTGCGTCGTCCGAGCACCACCAGTCGCGCCAGTCGAGCGAGCTGTGCTGGTAGGTGGGCGCGGGGACCTGCGTGGAGTCGGCAGCGGGCTCGCCCATGAGGGCGGCATCCTGGGCGGCGACACCCTCGGTCACGCCGGCGGCCTTGGCATCGCGCGCGAGCACGGTACGCGTATAGCTGATGGGCGCCCACAGGCTCTCGGGCCAGCACCAGCAGGTGACGTCGGAGACGCCATCGACCTCGGGCACCGGAACGCCCCAGTCGATGTTGCCGGTGATGCGGAAGGGTACGAGCGCCTTGCCGCTGCGGAAGCGCACGCCGCCGTTGGCGAGCACCGCGTGGGCATCGTCGCGCTCCTTCCAGCTGGGGAAGGTGACGGTAAAGCTGCTCTTGTTGCCCTCGGGCTCCAGCACGGTGTGCTCGGGAAGCTGATCCTCGACGGCATCGAAGGCCTCGCGGAACTTGTTCTGGATGTAGAGCTGGGCCGGCA
>URYT01000118.1 GCA_900552185.1 uncultured Collinsella sp.
ATGGGCGACGGCGGCCGCACGCGCGGCCTCGACCTCATCCTCCGTCACGGGGCACGTGTCCCCGGCAAGACGCCCGTCCTTGATGCGCACGATGCGTGTCGCGTAATCTTCGGCAAGCTGCGGGTTGTGCGTGACCATGATCACGAGCCGCTCGCGCGCGACCTCCGCGAGCAGATCCATCACCTGGATGCCCGTCTCGGTATCGAGGGCGCCCGTGGGCTCATCGGCGAGAACGATCTCGGGGTCGTTCACCAGCGCTCGTGCGATGGCGACGCGCTGCATCTGGCCGCCCGAGAGCTCGGATATGCGGTGGTCCCAGTGGTCGACAGGCAGCGTGACAGCCTGTAGCGCGTGCACGGCGCGCATTTCGCGCTGGCTACGGGGCACATTGGTGTAGGCCAGCGGCAGCATCACGTTTTCGATAACCGACAGGCGCGGCAGCAGGTTGAAGCTCTGAAAGACAAAGCCAATGCTCAGGGCGCGGACTTCGGTGAGCTCGTCATCATCGAGCTCGGCCACGTTGAGCCCTTGCAGGTAGTAGTCGCCCGCCGTCGGCTTATCCAGACAGCCTAGGATGTTCATGAGCGTTGATTTGCCCGAGCCCGAGGGGCCAGTGATAGCGACGAATTCGCCGGGATTTACCGCCAGGCTCACGTTATGCAGGATGTGGGCGCAACCTGCCTCGCTCTCAAAGATGCGGTGTACGTTGCGGATGTCGATAACGGGACGCATTACATGCCCTCGTCGGCAGACATACTGCCCGAATCCGCGCCGTAGCCGCCGTCAGCCGTTGCGTCCGCTCCGGTGTCCATGACGAGGGTGTCGCCATCGCGCAGCTTGGTAACCGGCACGTTGGGGTTGATCTCGTTGCCCTGGTCGTCGCGCTTGACCTGTGTCTTGCCGACTACGGCTTCGTTGTCGTTTTGCGTCACGACGGTCACCTTCACGCGACGGGTTTGCTTGCCCTCGTCATCAGTCGCCACGTTGACGTAATAGTGTTCGCCGTCTTCGGTCATGAGCGCCATCGTCGGCACCATCACCACGTCGTCGAGCTGCTCGGTCACCACCGATACCTCGGCCGTCATGCCCGGCTTCAGGCGCGCGTCGGGCGCCTCGATGAGAATGTCGACGTTAAAGGTTACGCTGCCGCCGCCACTGTTGGCGGCGTCGGAGTTTGCCACCGACGCGATAGCCGTGACGGTGCCCTGGCTCACGATATCGGGAAACGCGGGATACGTGACGTTGGCGCTCTGCCCAACGGCGATCTTGGCGATGTCCTTTTCGCCCACCTGCACGGTTACCTTCATCTTAGATAGGTCGGCGATCTGCATGCACTGCTTACCGCCGCTCGTATCGCTTTCGCCCATTATCATGCCGCCTGTAACCGTGGCGCCCACTTTGGCATTGAGCTCCACGATGCTACCCGAGCTCGGGGCCGTGACCGTGCGACTGGCGCCCTTGGCGTTCGCCTGGTCGAGGTTTGCCTGGGCCGATGCGAGGCTGCGCTGCGCGGCCGATACGGCGTTCGTGTCCGCTGATGCGGCGGAGACGCCAGCCGCTGCGGAAGCTCCATCGACGTCCGTCGTTGGGGCGGCCTGCGCGGCGGCTGCGGCTTTCTGTGCGTTGGCGAGGTCTTCCTGAGCGGCTGCAACTGTACGCTGCGCCTCGGCAACGTTGCGATCGAGCTCGTCGTTTTTAATGGTCATAAGCACGTCGCCCTCGCTGACGGATTGGCCTGCCTGCACGTTGATCGAATCGACCGTACCGTCGACAGAAGGGGAGACCACCGAGGACGAAATGGGTTTGAGCTGGCCTTTAGCCTCGACCGATGTGGTAAACGTGCCCTCGGTCACCATGTCGGTCACAGGCCCGCTAGCGCCCTGAGGCTGCGCATTGATAACCAGGGTTGCGACAATGGCAATGAGCGCGATGGCACCTACGACGCCGGCGGCAATACCGCGTCGAATCAGCTTTTTGCGTCGACGTTCGGCACGTTTTGCCTTGAGCTTGGCATATGCCTCTTCATCGGAAATCTCGGTTGTATCGCTTGTGCTGCCATTTTGCTGTGTGGCGTGCACGTCTGTTATGAGGGGAATCGTTTCGGTGGCACCCTCGGGCGCTCGCTCGGTATCATTTGATCCCGAGGTGATGGTGGGGACATTCGACATGGCGTCTCCTTTATAGAAAGTTCCTCAATAAGTATATGCGCCCGTCGCGTGAGGCGGGCGCATATGGCGGATTCTTTCGGAACTGTTAGATTGGAGCGTCAGTTCCCCGTTGTGTGAAGGCGTGTTTTCCTACGAGTGGACAACCACGCACAGGCCGACTTTGATGCAGTCGTGAAGTGCCTTGGCGTCTGCCAGGCGCAGGTTGATGCAACCGTGGCTGCCGCACCACTTGTACGACTCGGCGTTATCGAAGCTCTTGTCGTTTTGCCAGGTGGCATCGTGGAAGCCGATCATGTTGCCCTCAAAAGGCATCCAGTAGCTCACCGGGCTCTCGTATTTGGGCTTACCGGTCTCGGGATCCTTGGCTCCGATCAGGGTGCTGCCGCCGTCGTTGCTGTTGATCTGCCACACGCCCTCGGGGGTGGCGTCTTCGCCCGGTTTGCCGGAAATAAAGTTGGCCTCCCACACGATATTACCGTTCTCGTCATAATAGCGCGCGTGCTGCTCGGACAGGTCGACGTCGATATACGCCTTCCAGTCGGGCTCTCCCTTTGCGGTAAAGGTGTCGGCCTTCTGGGAGTACTTGATCTCGATCTCGCCGGTCTGCTTGTTGTTAATGGCGTCCTCGACCTGCTTGGCGAGCGAGCTGCTGTCGATGGACCAACCAAAGTCACCGCCTTCGACGGCGCACTGCTTGCCATCGGCGCGCGTCCACCAGCGAGTGGAGCCCACGGTATTAAAGCCGTTAGCGAGCTCGGCTGCCCAGCTGCTGATCTGCGACGTATCGAGCGTGGGGTTGGCCGGATCGGCAAAGCTGATCCACTGCAATACGGAGCTGCCGTCGATCTTTCCGGCATCCTCGCCGTTGAGCTTGAGGGTCACGTTGACGCCCAAGAAGTTGTTGGCGGCATCGCATGCGGCCTGAATCTGATCATCGGTCAGCGTTCCATTGAGCGGCTCATAGGCATCGTTGCCGAGCTTGGAAAGATCTACGGTCTCGGCCAGCGAGGCAAGCTCGAGCTCGGCATACTTAATGATATGCTCGCGGTTGAGTTTTTCGTTGGAGCGCGCCTTCTCGACGGTAAACTTGCCGGCCTGCTCGTCATAGGAGCTATTGGCCTCGAACGTGCCCGAACGGCCCTCGTTAAACTCGTCGATGGCGTCGCCCAGATCCTTCTCAAACTTCTTTTGGTCAAAGGTGTCGGAGAGCATGGACAGGTCGACGTCTTGATCAAGATCGATTTCGTTGGAGGTAGCAGTTGTTTTGGTCTTGCCGCTTAAGGATTCCACGAGGCGGACCGGCCAAATAAAGGCTTCGTTGTGGTTGATGATTTCTTTTGCGGCAGCCTCTCCGTCGACGATGGGTTCATCGGACTCGGGCTGATAGGTCCAGCTAAAGTCATCGCCTGTCACGGCGAGCTTATAGTGCTTCCATGCCGAATTGACCTTGGTAGCGGCAGACGAAGCGTTGGAGAACGAGACGTCGACGCCGGCGATGGTGGTGTTGGGGTAGGCTACCTGCGAAAATGCTACGACGCCTACGATATAGACAATGACGATTAGACCCAGGACGACAAAGAGCGTCGTCTTATTGCCCGACTTATTGTTGCCGGCGGACTTGCGCGCGGGGCCGCGATCGCCTCGAGCGTGCGTGGGGGGCTGCTTGGACGCATTGCCGTTTGCCTGGCGCTGCTGACGTTGCTGATGCTGCTGGTTCGGGCGTTGGGAAGCGTTTGCTGCACTACGCTGCTGACCGTGGCTCGGCGCGATAGGACGCGGCGACTGAACGCCTCCGGTGTGCCTGCTCGGCTGCTGCGGATCGGGAATCAGTTGAGTTCGATCGTTTTGCGACATCGTATGCATATCCTTCGATTTTCGCCTTGCGGTTCATCGTGTTTTTACTGGGCTTGCATTATAGCGATTGCCCTGCTGTTTGTGGTACGGAAACGGTGGCATTCAAAAGAGGTGGGACATTTGTCCCACCTTTGAGTCGTTCTTTGCCGCTATCCGCACACACCGCATTTTGCACAGGCCGAAAGTGCGGCCGGAGCCTGCGCGATGCCGCCCTTTGCCGTCTCGCGCAGCGTGGCCGGCAACGCGTGGCCCACCGAGAGCATGACATGTGCCATCTGGTCAAACGGCACCAAGCTCTTAATGCCTGCGAGGGCGAGTTGTGCCGAGCTAAAGGCCGCTGCTACGCCGATGGCGTTGCGGGTTTGGGAGGGCACCTCCACGAGGCCACCTACGGGGTCACAAACGAGACCCAGCAGGTTACTCAGCGCGATTGAGCTGGCGTCGAGCGCCTGCTCGGGCGTGCCGCCGAGCATCTGCACCAGCGCGGCGGCTGCCATGGCAGCGGCGCTTCCCACCTCGGCCTGGCATCCGCCCTCGGCGCCGGCAACGCAGGCGCTTGTGGTGAGGTTGAGGCCGATGGCGGCTGCGCAGTAGAGGGCGTCCATGATCTGCTCGTCATCGAGCTGCAGGTAGTCGGCCAGCGCCAGCACGCAGCCGGGAACGACGCCCGCGGAGCCTGCCGTGGGGGCGGCGACGATCACGCCCATGGTGGCGGAGCGCTCGAGCACGGCCATGGCGCGTGCTACGGCTTCGGTCTGGACGGCGCCCATTAAGCTGGAGCTCAGGTCATTGTGGCCGGTGGCTTCGACAATCTTGGCCTCGCCGCCAATGAGGCCGCCGAGCGATCGCTGCGGATTGGCGATGGGGGCCGTGGTCTCGTCTTTCATGACTTCGAGCACGCGACGCATGGAAGCGACGGCGTGCCGCTCGCCGGTCAGGCGTGCCTCGCGCACGGCCATGACGGCGCCGATGTTGAGGCCCAGTTCGTCGCAGGCGTCAAGCAGCTGCTCGCCGTCGTCGAAGATTTCCTTGGCCGAGACGCCGGGGGAGAGCGATGAGGCCGAACCGGGAAGCTCGATGAAGGTGGCGTAATCGACATTGTCGAGCTTGCGCAGCAAGGGGACGACGGTATCTTCGGGCGTGCCATCGGTTTCAAACACGGAGTAGGCCTGGCCGCCCACCTCGGTGCGGTAGGTGCGGCAGAAGGCGATGTTCACGTGTGCGTAGGCAAGCAGGTTCGTGAGCGCGGCGAGCACGCCGGGGACGTCCTTGTGCGCCACGAAGAGCGTGGAATACATACCCGAGATGTCGACGCCGACGCCGTTGATGCGGCTGATGCGCATCTTGCCACCGCCTAGGCTCTCGCCGCGGACCTGTGCCGTGGCACCCATATCGTCTTGCATGTCGATGTCCACGGTGTTGGGGTGGATGGAGGCGTCGTCGCCCTTAATGTCAAAGTGATATTCGAGGCCCTGCTCGCGTGCGAGGTCGAAGGCCTGCTTGATGTTCTCATCGTCGGTGTCGAGGCCCAAGATGCCCGCGACGAGCGCGCGGTCGGTGCCGTGGCCGCGGTAGGTGTGCGCGAAGGAGTTCCACAGGCCAAAGGTGACCTTGGTGATGCGGCCTTCCAGCAGACTGGCGGCAACCTGGGCGCAACGTAGGGCGCCGGCGGTGTGCGATGAGCTGGGGCCGACCATGACGGGGCCCAAGATCTCGAATGCCGAGGTCGTAGCTAGTGTTTGCGGCTTGCC
>URYT01000119.1 GCA_900552185.1 uncultured Collinsella sp.
TTGGTCAGGTAATCGTCGGCGCCGGCATCGAGCCCGGCCACCTTGTCCATCACGGCATCGCGCGCGGTGACCATTATCACCGGCACATCCTTGTGCTTACGGACGCGCCGCAGGACCTCCATGCCGTTGAGCTGCGGCAACAGCACATCGAGCAGAATAAGATCGTAGTTGCGCTCCAGCGCCAGGTCCACGGCGGTGCGGCCATCGGCGGCGTGTTCCACCTGGTAGCCCTCGTGCTCCAGCTCGAGCGTCACAAAGCGGGCGATTTTCTCCTCGTCCTCTACGATCAGGATCCGTGCCATGCGTGCCCCCGTCTGCGATTACTTGTCGTCGTTCAGATTTTGCTTGATGTCGTCCGCGGCATCGGCGGCGTGATCCATCAGGTTGTTGATGCTGCCGGGCACGTCGCCGTCGCTGTCGATGCGGTAGCGCATGCCAAAGAACAGGCCGATCAGCATCAGCCATATCGTGGCGCCCCAGGCAAACAGGGCGATGATGGGGATCAGGATGGGGATGTTGAGGATGATTGCATCGCGGCGCGTGGCGATAAACTTGGTGTCCAGGCTCAGGCGGAAGAGCTTTTTGAGGTACTCCCACACGCTGTCCATCTTCTTGGAGAAGTCGGTCTTTTCGCTCGACTTCTCGTAGGCGGCCTGCGCGGCGACCATCTCGGCCGAGGGTTCGTCGACCGGCGCGGACTCGGTGGCGGCGTGCGCCGACGTGGTCTGGGTCTTGCCTTGCGACTCGAGCCAAATGATGGCGTCCAAAACGTTGCCGTCGGCGGCGTCGAGCGCGGCTTTGGCATCGGTGTAGCTCACGTTGCACTTGGTGCGGATGGTTTCAACTTTTTCGAGGTCGTCCATGACCTGTCCTTTCGTTCGATGGGCGCGACGCCGGGCGATCTGCCCGGGCGCGAGCGTTGCGTTCGGCGGCCTGCGTTGCGCGGCGCCGCCCCGCCCTTGGTCGAACTCTATAGTGCAGGTTATAGATTAAGCGATTCTTGAGCCAAGATTAACGTTGGATGAGTTTTTGGGTAGCGGTGGGAAAAGTATTAGACCTCGATAGCGGGGGATGTGGTGCCGGTGCAAAACGGCGTCAAAGGTTGGTCGAGCAGGCGGTTTCTCCATTGATGTCCGCACAGCATGTGACACTTACCCTGCCGCCCCGCTCTGCCGCGGCGGCATGCGTCTGAACAACGACCCTCTAAGGAGTTCGATACCGATGAGTGACAACGCAAAGCATCTCGCAAAGAAGTGCGTAAAGGACGCGGGGCCGTGCCTCGCGCTGTGCGTAGCCGGCGCAGCGGTCGCGCTGCTGGCTGTTCTGGGGCCGTTCGACGTGCTCCGAAGTGCCAGCTTTCTGCATGTTTGCATGGCTCTTGCCGGCGCCACGATGACCGGCGGCGTGCTCGATCTGATCTTTTGGGTGTTTGACCCGTTTGGATGGAAGAGCGAGGGGTAGGTCCCAAAGGATGGAAGGGCTGGAACGGTTGACTTGGTGATCGTGCAGAATGTGGGCTAGCGACTTACAGGGAAGTGGTGATCCGATGACGGTCTATGTGACGGGCGATATTCACGGCGGCGTCGACATGCAAAAGCTTCGCGACTGGGATCTTGGGGATGGTCTGACAAGTGACGACTATCTCATCATCGCGGGCGACTTTGGCTTTCCGTGGGATTTCTCTGCCGAGGAATGTGCCGACATCGCCTGGCTGGAGTCGCGCCCCTATACCGTGCTGTTTGTCGACGGCAACCACGAGCGTTTCGATCACTGGTCGGAGCGCCCCATGGAGCTGTGGCACGGCGGCCTGACGCAGCGTCTGTCGGACACCTCGCCCATCCGACGCCTGACGCGCGGTGAGGTTTTTGAGCTCGACGGCTCAACGATCTTTACCATGGGCGGCGCCACGAGCGTGGATAAGGAATACCGCATTCCGTATTCCAGCTGGTGGCCGCAGGAGCTGCCGGACGAGCGCAACTTTGAGGAGGCGCGGGCAAAGCTCGACAGCGTGGGTTGGAAGGTCGACTATGCGATCACCCATACCTGCTCCACGCGCATGCTTTCGCCCACGCTTTACCCGGCACCTGGCTGGAATTATCCCGATGTCGATCGGCTCACCACGTTTTTCGACGAGCTGGAGGACCACCTGGACTACAAGCGCTGGTACTACGGGCATTTTCATCGTGACGCCAACCCAGCCGAGTGCCACACCGTGCTCTACGACTGTATTGTCCGCCTGGGCGACGAACTCCAGCCCTGGGATGTCGCGTAGGGGCGGGGTGGCTGGCTACTCGACCGTTACAGTGATGTTTTCCCGATGCGTGCGGATAACATCCCAGCTAAAGTGCTCGACCAGCTGCTCGGCAGAGCGCGGTGTGGCGTCCGGCGCGATGCCTGTTTGCCCGGCGAGCCAGCCCAGTAGTGCCTCGGGCGCGCCAAAGCGGGTGCGGAGCTCGCCCAGGTCCAGGTCGCGGTCGCGCTTGGAAAGGCGGCGGCCATCCGGCGACATGAGCAGCGGAATGTGCGCGTAGTGCGGCGTGGGAAGTTCCAGCAAATGCTGCAGGTAGATTTGGCGCGGCGTGGAGCCCAGCAGATCGCATCCGCGCACGACCTCGGTGACGCCCATGGCAGCGTCGTCGACCACCACGGCTAGCTGGTAGGCAAAAACGCCGTCGCTGCGGCGCACCAAAAAGTCGCCGCATTCGGTGGCGAGTGCTTCGCATTGGGCTCCATACGTGCGGTCCACGAATTCGATCACATCGTTTGCGAGGTCGTCGACGGCGGGTACGCGCAGGCGCGTGGCCGGAGCGCGCAGAGCGCTGCGGCGGGCAACCTCCTCGGCAGAAAGGTCTCGGCAGGCGCCGCGGTAGATGGGCGTGCCGTCGCTCGCGTGCGGCGCGCTCGCGGCGTGGAGTTCGGCACGCGTGCAAAAACAGGGATAGGTGAGGCCGGCGTCTTGCAGCTGACGCAGGGCGTCCTCGTACAGATCCAGGCGATCGTGCTGGTAGTAGGGGCCTTCGTCCCACTCGAGCCCCAGCCAGGTCAGATCGTCAATCAGTTGAGCGGCAAGTTCCGGGCGCTTGCAGCGATCGTCCAGGTCCTCGATACGCAACACGATGCTGCCGCCCTGGCTGCGGGCCGAAAGCCATGCGCACAGGCAGCTGAACACGTTGCCCAAGTGCATGCGGCCCGAGGGCGACGGGGCAAAGCGGCCCACGACGGGGGTGGGCACTGCCGTTGCTGGTGCGTCCGCGGCGGGCGTTGCTATGTTGCGTGTTTTGATATCCATGCGGATGAGTATAGCGCGGGGCTTGGCAGGGAAGGCGTTGCCGCGCTCACAAGTTGGCGGCGGTGCGCATTGCGCACGGTGGGTTTGCGGCTCAAGGTCTCGATCGCTGCGTACCGACTTAGCCTCACAAACGACAGAAACCCCGGCAGCTCTTCGCAACTGCCGGGGTTTCCGCGGAAAAGGGGGACATGATCCTCGAGCGAACGGCAAAGGGGCAAACCGTTTTCGCTCAACTGCTTTATGCCCCTCGGCTGGCGGCTCAGTCAGCGCATGCCGCGCCCACACAAAGCCGCTACACCTGTGACGGAGCTGTGAAGTGGTATCTATTGCTGGCGCAGGCCATGCCAAGGGTGTCCCTAATGACTGGTCATTTAAGAACGCCCCAATGACTGGCTGTTGGGGTGCGGGTGTGACTTTCATCCCGTTTGATACTCCGCTGGCCTAGATGTTCGTCATGTGCGCCCGTAAACGTGGGACAATGGCGTTACTGGTATCACAGACAAAGGATGTGCCCATGAACGACTCCGTTGCCAAAACCTGTCGGCAGCGCCGCCTGTTTGCGCGATTCGCTTCCGTCTGCGTGCTCGTCGCGCTTGCGCTGCTGCTGTTGCCCGCCGTTGCACGTGCCGACGGGTATTCTATGACCCAAACCTACACCGGCGCCACGGTCGAGGCCGATGGATCGCTGACCGTTGTCGAGGGACGCCAGTTTGATTTCGACGACGACATCAACGGCGTGTTTTGGGAGATCAATACGGGCACCAACCAGCAGGGCGGCACGGCGGGCGTTGACGTGCTGAGTGTCGAGGAAGAGGACACCGCGTTTAACAAAGTCGATAGCGCGAACAAGGGCGATTCTGGCGTCTACACGGTCGAGCAGACCGGTGACGGCGTAAGGATTAAGGTGTTCAGCCCCCACGAGAGCGGCGACAGCGCGATCTATTACGTGAGCTACACCATGACCGGTGCGGTCATGAACTGGGCCGATACCGCCGAGCTCTACTGGAAGTTTGTGGGCGACGGCTGGTCCGCGGACTCCGATGACGTTGAGATGGAAGTGTACTTCGCAAATGCCGCTGCCGGGACGGCGGCCGTCAAGGGCGATAACTTCCGCGCATGGGGCCACGGCCCGCTGACGGGCGATGTATCGCTCGATGCGGACGAACCCATGGTCACCTATACCATTCCCTGCGTGCATCAGGGCGAATTCGCCGAGGCACGCATCGCCTTCCCTAGCGACTGGGTGCCGCAGCTTGCCGCTTCGGGCGAAGAGCGCATGTCAACGATCCTGAGCGAAGAGAAGGAATGGGCCGACGAAGCTAACGCCCGCCGCGCTCACGCTCGCATGATTGCCAATGCACTTGCCGTGCTAAGTGTTGTTGCGGCGGTGGTCTTTACCGGCACAATCGTTATGCTCAAGCTGCGCAAGCGCAAGCCCAAGCCGCTTTTCCAGGACGAATATTTCCGCGATGTGCCTTCGGCCGACCATCCCGCCGTGCTTTCGGCCCTCATGAGCTGGAACGAGGTGCCCGACCAGGCATATATCGCCACGCTCATGAAGCTCACTGACGACCGTGTGATCAAGCTGGAGCAGGCGACCGTGACCAAGGCCAAGAAGGGTCTGTTGGGGCGTGAAAAAGAAGAGCAGACGTATCGCGTGACGGTGAGTGATGCGGGCTGGAAGTCGGCCAAGGGCATTGACCACATGGTGCTCAAGGTCTTCTTTGCCGGTGCTAAGCCTGACGAGAACGGTGACCGTTCGCGCACGTTCGACGAGCTGCAGCACTACGTCAAGCAGCACGCTACACCCGTGGGTGATAAGCTCGAGGACTATCAGAACACCGTTAAGGGCAAGCTGGCCGATAGCGAGTACGTTGCCTCGGACGGCATTGTTGCAATGGTGTTTTGCCTGGTTCTTGGTATCCTGATTGCCTTTGTTCCCGTGGGATCCATTTTCTTTACCGATGGCGCACAGGCGAACATCACCGCCGCGGTTATCTCGGTGCCGATTGTGCTGGTGGGTATCGGCGTGGGCCTTACGTTTCGCCGCTTTACGCCGGAGGGCGCCGAGGTGGCGGCTCGCTGCAAGGCACTTAAGCATTGGCTCGAGGACTTCACTCGTCTAAAGGAAGCCGTCCCGGGAGATCTGGTGCTGTGGAACAAGCTGCTGGTGATGGGCGTGGCGCTGGGTGTTTCCAAGGAAGTGCTGCGTCAGCTTGCCGAGGCCGTGCCGCCCGAGGTGCGCGAGGCCGACGGCTTCTATGACAATTATCCCTGCTACTGGTGGTACTACCATCATTACGGTATCGAGTCTCCGCTCGATTTGTTCGATGACGTGTATCACGAGAGCATCCGTGAGCTGGCGTCGAGCTCCGACAGCTCGGGCGGCGGCGGAGGCGGCGGCTCCTCCACCCCGGATTCCTCCAGTGGCGACAGTGAAGTAGTGGAGCTGACTTACTGGTATTCCTGGACCGATAAG
>URYT01000120.1 GCA_900552185.1 uncultured Collinsella sp.
TCGGATTGTTACCTGCGCCAATCAGACCCATCATCTCAACGTGAGCCGGAACGGAGGAGGAACCTGCGAACTGAGCGTCGGAGTGCATACGGCCCATGGTGTCGGTCATGCCGTAGGAGGCAGGGCCGGCGCCCATGTTGTCCGGGTGCAGGGTACGGCCAGTGCCGCCACCAGAAGCGACGGAGAAGTACTTCTTGCCAGCCTCGAGGCGCTCCTTCTTGTAGGTGCCAGCGACGGGGTGCTGGAAGCGCGTGGGGTTGGTGGAGTTACCGGTGATCGAGATGTCGACGTTCTCGTGCCACATGATGGCAACGCCCTCGCGGACGTCGTCGGCGCCGTAGCAGTTGACGGCGGCGCGGGGACCATCGGAGTAGGGGATGGTCTCGACGACCTTGAGCTCGCCCGTGAAGTAGTCGAACTGGGTCTTCACGTAGGTGAAGCCGTTGATGCGGGCGATGATCTGAGCGGCGTCCTTGCCCAGACCGTTGAGAATAACGCGCAGCGGCTTCTTGCGAGCCTTGTTGGCGTTCAGAGCCAGGCCGATAGCGCCCTCAGCGGCAGCGAAGGACTCGTGGCCAGCCAGGAAGGCGAAGCACTCGGTGTCGTCGGAGAGCAGCATGGCGCCCAGGTTGCCGTGGCCCAGACCGACCTTGCGGTCCTCGGCGACGGAGCCGGGAACGGTGAAGGCCTGGATGCCCTCGCCGATGATGGCGGCAGCCTCAGAAGCGGTCTTGGCGCCACGCTTGACAGCGAGAGCGCAGCCGAGGGTGTAGGCCCACTCGGCGTTCTGGAAGGCGATGGACTGGGTGTTGTTGACGATCTCACGCGGGTTGAAGCCCTTGTCGGTGCAGATCTGCAGAGCTTCCTCGAGGGAGGCGATGCCGTTGTCGGCGAGGCACTTGTTGATCTTGTCAGCGCGGCGCTCGTAACCTTCGAACGTAACAGTCATAGTTATTTCCCTCCCTTTCTACTCGTGAACCGGGAACACGCTGGCGACGGAGTGAGTCTCCTCGTCGGTGCGCGGGTCGATGTACTTGGCAGCGTTCTCCCACTGACCATAGTGGCCCATAGCGCCAGCGATGGCCTCCTCGGGGGTCTTGCCGGCCTTGACGGCGTCGGTGAACTTGCCGAGGTTCAGGAACTCGAATGCGATGATCTCGTTCTTGTCGTTGAGAGCCATGCGGGTGACGTAACCCTGGGCGAGCTCGAGGTAACGAGCGCCCTTGGCCTTGGTGCCGAACATGGTGCCGACCTGGGAGCGAAGGCCCTTACCGAGGTCGTCGAGGGAGGCGCCCACGGGCAGGCCGCCCTCGGAGAACGCGGTCTGGCTGCGGCCGTAAACGATCTGCAGGAAGATCTCGCGCATAGCAACGTTGATGGCGTCGCAGACGAGGTCAGTGTTGAGGGCCTCGAGGATGGTCTTACCGGGAAGGATCTCGGAAGCCATGGCGGCAGAGTGGGTCATGCCCGAGCAGCCGATGGTCTCAACGAGGGCCTCCTCGATGATGCCGTCCTTGACGTTCAGCGTGAGCTTGCAGGCGCCCTGCTGAGGTGCGCACCAACCCACACCGTGCGTAAGACCGGAGATGTCGGAAATCTCCTTAGCCTGGACCCACTTGCCCTCCTCAGGGATGGGTGCGGGGCCGTGGTATGCACCCTTGGCAACGGGGCACATGTTCTCCACTTCCTGTGAGTACTGCATGCCTCTCCTCTCTATCGTGTTGGCGTCCCGTCTGGGGGTCGTGGCTGGCGATTGCCGGGCGACCCTTCGAAAGGGACATGACATGCAGCCCCTATAATACCGCGAAATGCACGGAATATTCGGCGAACGGCTCAGTTTTCGTAGCGGGAAGTCCGGAAGTTTTAATTGAAACGGTTTAACTCTATGTTCTGTGGTCGTGAACTTCCGTAGAGGGGGTCCTTCTTGGGCAAGCTTTTGGTCAGCTCTTCTAAGCGTTGCAGGGGTTGACCTGTTGCAACGGTGCCGTTCGCCGCCCGTTTACTGCCTTTGGCCGCGCGAGTGTATTGTTTTGCGTGAATGTTTTGATGGCACGCTTCAATCGTGCTGTATTGGATGGTAAGCAGATCCCGGCGAAGGGAGCGCCATGCAGCGCGTTTGGAGAACGGTTACCGGCTTTTACCATGTCTGTGCTCGCGGTGTGGGCAAACAGCTCATCTTTGAGGGCGATGAAGACCGGTGGGAGTTTTTGGAGCTGATGCGCGAGTGCTGCCGCGAGGAGGGCGTGACGGTTATCGCCTGGTGCCTTATGAACGACCACGTGGATCTGGTACTCTCGGATTATGAGGACACGATGAGCGCGGCGATGCACCGGTTGCTTTTGACGTACGCGCGGCGGTTCAATAAACGCACGGGGCGCACAGGGCATCTGTTCCAGAACCGTTTTGACCGGCGCTCGCTCGATACCGACTGGCAGGTGATGGAGGCTATTCGCTCTGTACACGCCGATCCGCGGGAGGTGGGCGTTAGCCTAATCGAGCGTTATCCCTGGAGCAGCTTTGCGGAACATCTGCGCTCTTACGACTGTGATGCGGCCGATGCCGCGAGGGGATTTTCTGATCCTTCTTGCGTGCTTGAACTTTTTGGTTCTGCCGAGGGCTTTATTGCCTATTCGCTTTCGACGCCCGACGGTAGCGAGCCGGCGCTGTGCGATATGAAAGAGACAGAGTGGGAACGCCACGCCTTTGCCGACAAGATGGCGAAGAGCCTCGGGGTTCCGCTCAATGTGGTTAAAACTGCACCGCCGGCGCAGCGCGATACCGTTATTGTTGGATTGAACAATGCCGGCTTTACGGTGCGCCAGATTGAGCGGTATACCGGGATCGGCAAAAGTACCGCCTCTCGTATCGTGCGCGCTTATGCGCGGGTGAAGGCACAGGCTGAGCTCTCGGAATAGAAAATGGCCGAACCGCTCTTGTCAAGCGATTCGGCCAACGAAATTCTTAAGATTTGGGATAAATACTACTGATTATTTTGCCCCTCGAGCATGCCGTCGAGGGTGCGCCAGGCGAGCTCGGCGCATTTGACGCGGGCGGGCATGTGCGAGATGTCCTGGAGCTGGGCGGCTTCGTCCAGGTCCTCCAGGTCCTCCTCGGAGAGCTTCTCGCCGCGGATCATGGCGAGGAAGAGCTCTGCCAGGCGGTGAGCTTCCTTGACGGTCTCGCCGGTGATGAGGTCGGCCATGATGTCGGCACTGGCCTGACTGATGGCGCAGCCGTGGCCGGTAAAGGAGGCCTCCTCGATCACGCCGTTCTCGACGCGCAGCTGCAAGGTGAGCTCGTCGCCGCAGCTGGGGTTGATGCCGTCGTGCTCGTGCGTGGGAGCATCCATCTCGTACTTATAGTCGGGGTGCGAGTTGTGCTCCATAAATGTGGTGGAGGTGTACAGATTACCCATTGAACGTGCTCCAAACGTGATGCAGGCCGGCGATGAACTTGTCGATGTCGGCCTTGTCGTTGTAGAAGGCCACGCTGGCGCGGCAGCAGGCGAGGTTCTCGACGCCCAGCCAGGTGAGCAGCGGCTGTGCACAGTGGTGACCGGCGCGAATGCAGACGCCGTCCATGTCCATGATGCTCGCGACGTCGTGCGGGTGGATGCCCTTGACGTTAAAGCTCACAACGCCGTGGTGGTTGTCCCAATAGATGGAGCCGATGATCTGGACAAAGTCGAGCTGCATGAGCTCGCCCATCAGGTAGTGGACGAGTGCCTGCTCGCGGGCCTGGATGTTCTCGTAACCCACCGTGTTGACCAGGTAATCAAGGGCGGCGCCCGTGGCGAAGATGCCGGCGGCGTCCTGCGTGCCGGCCTCGAACTTCTCGGGGACGGGCGCCCAGACGGCGTCCTGCTCGGTGACAGAGTCGATCATTTCGCCGCCGGTGAGCATGGGCGGCATGGCGTTGAGCAGGTCCATCTTGCCCCACAGCACGCCGATGCCCATGGGGCCCATGGCCTTGTGTGCGCTAAAGGCAAAGAAGTCGGCTCCCAGGTCGGCCACATCGACCGGCATGTGCGGCAGCGACTGTGCGCCGTCGACGACCAGATAGCCGCCGTACTTGTGCACGAGCTTGCCGAGGTTCTTGACCGGGTTCTCGACTCCTAGCACGTTGGAGACTTGTCCCACGGCCAGGATCTTGGTCTTGGGACCCACCTTGGCAAGAACCTCCTCGGTGGTGAGCTGGCCGGTCTTGGTGGGGTAGAGGTAGACGAGCTTGGCGCCGGTCTCGCGGCAGACCTGCTGCCACGGAATCAGGTTGGAGTGGTGCTCCATGATGGTGATAACGACCTCGTCGCCCGGTTCGAGCACTGTGGGCGCAAAGCTCTTGGCGACCAGGTTGAGCGACTCGCTCGTGTTGCGGGTGAAGACGACCTCGTTGGCCTGGGGAGCGCCGATGAGGTCGGCGATCTGCTGGCGGACCTTCGCGATGGCCTCGGTGGCCTCGACGGACAGCGAGTACAGGCCGCGCAGGGGGTTGGCATTCATGCGCTGATAGAAGTCGCGCTCGGCGTCGAGCACGCAGGCAGGGCGCTGAGCGGTGGCGGCACTATCGAGGAAGGCAATCTCGGGGTGCTGCTGGAACAGCGGGAACTGTGCCTTGTAGGGATTGGTCTCGATGTCGACGGTAGGCCAGCCGCGCGAGGCCTCGTCGCTGGCGTCGAGCTCCATAGGCTCCGGTGCGGTACAGGTATCGCATTTAACGTGCTCGGTGTCGATCATGCGAGCTCCTCTTCAAAGTTGTCGATCAGGTTGTTGCCCAGGCGGACGACGGCTGCGCGAGTGCGCTCGTCGGTGGCGGAAAGCGCGGCGTCCTCCAGCTTGGCGCGGATGAACAGGTCCTCGGCGGCGTTTTGGTCAAGGCCGCGGCAGGCGAGGTAGAACAGCTGCTCGTCGCGGACGTGACCGATGGTGGCGCCGTGGTTGCCGGCTACGTCGTCCTCGTCGCAGAGAATGACGGGAACGGTCTTGTTGTCGACGCCCTTGTTGGCTAAAAGCACCGTCTCGCGCTCAGTGCCGGTTGCACCCTTGCAGCCGTGCACGAGGTCGATGGTGCCGCGGTAGACCTTCTTGGACGTGCCGGTCAGTACGCCGTTGGCGTCGATCTCGCACTCGGTCTTGCGACCGCGGTGGCGCAGCTCGTAGTTAAAGTCGCGCACCTGCTCGCGGGCGCCCAGGTAGTCAGTATCGATGGTGACCTTGGCGGTATCGCCCAGCAGGTCGCCGGCAAGGCCGGTGGCGCTGGCACCGGCACCCAGGACGGTGTGCTGCACGTTGATGCGCGCGCCCTCGTCCAGGAACAGGCCGGTGTCGTCGAGTGCGATCCAGCTGTCGTCGAGCGTCTGCGTGCAGGCCACGTTGACGGTGGCGTACTCGTGGGCGCACACGCGCAGCACGGATCCCACGACGCCCTCGCCGGCAACGGGGGAGTCCAGGGCGATCTGCAGGTCGAGCGTTGCCTGCGGACGGGCGACGACGTCGATGGCGGCGATGGCCGCGGCGGCATCGACACCGCTAACACGCACGATAACCGTGGCGTGCTTGTATGCGGGCACATCGATGACGATGCACTTGGTAGCGTGGTTGGCCAGGTAGGTGTAGGCAGCCTCGCCCATGCCGGTCTCGAAGGCCTCGGCGGGGGAGAGCTCCTCCTCGAGCTTGATGGCGCCGGCCTGGTAGACGGAGGTGGCGGGCACGTCGAGCTCGGTCTCGGGCGTGATGCGGGCGCGGTCGGCGGCATCACCCGGGGCGGAGGC
>URYT01000121.1 GCA_900552185.1 uncultured Collinsella sp.
AAAGCCCGTCGCCACCTCAATTTAGGGACTGTCCCTAAATTGAGGTGGCGACACGACCTCTGATGCTATCGAGCGCGCTTTACGCCTTGGGCTTTTGGATGAGCACGGCGCCGAAAGCAGTGGGG
This sequence comes from uncultured Collinsella sp., assembly GCA_900552185.1. Taxonomy (GTDB): domain Bacteria; phylum Actinomycetota; class Coriobacteriia; order Coriobacteriales; family Coriobacteriaceae; genus Collinsella. The sequence goes on from URYT01000121.1 coordinate 126, forward strand.
CCGCAGTGGCTGGAGATCACGCCGCCGACCTTGGTCCAGGCAATCTCCTTAAATCCCAGTTCGCGGGCATATGCCTCCATCTCCGTGCGGAGCTCGTCGGACAGTCCCACAGAGTAGGCGAGACCGATGTAGGAGTAGTCGATATCGCCCTTCTCGATCATGTGATCGATGAAGGAATGCGCGCACTTGAGCATGGAGCCGCGGAACTTCTTGGTGGCGAGGAACTTACCGCCGAGCACCTCGATGCAGGGTTTGATCTTGAGCAGGTGCGCGCCGAGGAACGCGACGTTGGAGAGTCGACCGCCGGCCTTGAGGAAGCCGAGGTCGGTGGGGACAAAGCCGAGCAGGATGCGATCCATCACGCTCTCGGCGTAGGAGAAGATCTCCTCGACCGTGGCATCGGGATGGGCCTCGATGTACTTGGCGGTCTCGACGGCCACGAGTCCCTGGCCCACGGAGACGAAACGAGTGTCCATGGAGTAGACGTAGTCACGGCCCTGGGCGGCGATCTTGGAAGACTGGTGCGAGCAGGTAGTCGCCTCGGAATACGCGAGGTGGAGGATGGTCGCATCGGGCTGTTCGGCGTGAATGCGGTCGAAGATCTTCTCAAAGTCTCCGGGAGTGCAGCCGCTCGTCTTGGGCATCTCGCCGAGCTCGTTGCAGCGAGAGTAGATCTCGAGCGGGTCGATGGAACCGTCGTCCATCGTCTCGCTGCCGATCGTCACGTGCATCGGGACGATCGCGATACCGTAGCGCTCGCATTGCTCCGGCGAGACGTCCGAACCGGACTCGACCACGATGACGTATTTACCCACAAGATCACGACCAATCTAATCGATATTACATATGGCGAAGGCGCCGGTCGCATCTCTCGTCGCCGGCGCCTTCCCCGTTCTGTGCGTGACATCAGATTGTACACACTGAAACTTGATATGTAGATTAATTACCGACCACCGGCCGAGTATTTCCGACCGAATGGTACAGGGCCGTCAAGACCGCGCAAAACATCCGTATCCTACGGCGACGCATGTCCCTATTCGCACAGGAGCTTGGCGATCTGAACGGCATTGGTGGCAGCGCCCTTGCGGATCTGGTCGCCACAGCACCAGAAGGTGATGCCGCGCGCAGCCTCGGGGTTCGAGATGTCGCGACGCACGCGACCGACCCAGATCAGATCCTGGTCGGACGTATCCATCGGCATGGGGAAGCGATCGTGCGCATCCTCGGCGCTCATGTCGTCAACGAGCTTCACGCCCGGAGCGGCAGCCAGCGCGGCACGGGCCTCTTCCACCGTGATGTCGCGCTCAAACTCGAGCGTAATGCTCTCGGAGTGCGAGCGCAGCACGGGCACGCGCACGCAGGTGCAGTTCACGCGCAGCTCGGGCAGGTGCATGATCTTGCGGCCCTCGTTTTGCAGCTTCATCTCCTCGGAGGTAAAGCCCTCCTCCTTGACGCCACCGATCTGCGGAATCAGGTTGCTCGCCAACTGGGCGGCAAAAGCGCGCGGCTCGGGAATCTCTTCGCCACGGCCCAGGGCGGCCAGCTGAGCCTCGAGCTCGGCCATGCCGGGAGCGCCAGCGCCCGAAGCCGCCTGGTACGTCGAAACGATCATGCGCTTCACGCCAGCGAGCTGATGCAGCGGCCACGTGGGAACCAAGCCGATGATGGTCGCGCAGTTGGGGTTGGCGATCAGGCCGTGATGCCACTTGATGTCATCGGCATTGATCTCGGGCACGACCAGCGGCACCTCGGGATCCATGCGGAAGGCGTGGCTGTTGTCAACCACGACGGCGCCGCGCTTGACGGCCTCGGGCAGCAGCTCCTTTGCGATATCGTCGCCGGCGGCGCCAAGCACAATGTCGCAGCCCTCAAAGGCCTCGGGGCAAGCCTCTTCGATCACGATCTGCTCGCCGCGGAACTCGACGGTCTTGCCCGCAGAGCGTGCGCTCGCTAGCAGCTTGAGCTTGCCGACCGGGAACTCCTGCTCATTGAGGCACTCGAGCATCTGGGTGCCCACGGCTCCCGTCGCGCCCAAAATAGCAACCGTGTACTGTTTCATGCTTCCCCCTTTAAAGGTTGTGGCTTTTGCCCGCACGCCGAGCAGGCCGATAATTGTTGCCAGTGTATACAAGAACGGGGCGGGCACGAAACCCGCCCCGCCGAAACGAAACCGAAACGAAACGCCCCGCAGTTGATTTTTGGCACTTATCCCAAAAATCCACCGAGATAGCAGCTACTTATGGAGCGCAGCCAGGGCGGGATCGGCCGGCGCGGGAGCCTCTAGGTCAGAGACCTTCACAATGCCGTTCTCATCGGAGAAGGCACGGTAAATGGTCTGAATCGCCAGGTCGAAGTCTTTCTCCTCGACACCGATAATGATATTGATCTCGTCGCAGCTCTGCGAAATCATACGCACGCTCACGCCAGCCTGGCCAAGCATGCCAAACAGATGACCCGAGATACCTGCACGACCGCGCAGGTTACGACCGACGGTCGCGATAAGCGCCAGGCCCTCGACAACCTCGATCTCGAGCGGTTCGACCTCCTGCTGAATGTCGCCCACAAGCGAGTACAGCGAATCGTGAACGTCCTGCTCCTGCACCACGGCGCCAAACCGGTCGACACCGGTGGGCATGTGCTCGACGGAAACGTCATAGCGCTCGAACACCGAAAGCGCACGGCGCATAAAGCCAACACGGGGCTTGGTGCGGTCGCGGGCGACGTTGATGGCGACAAAACCGCGCTTGCCGGTCACGCCGGTAATGATGGGCTCTGCCTCGCCCTCGTCAGCCGTCTCGCTAATGATGGTGCCGGGGTCCTGCGGCGCATTGGTGTTCTTGATGACCAGCGGAATGCCTGCCTCGCGCACGGGGAACACAGCCTCCTCGTGCAGGACGCTCGCGCCCATGTACGAAAGCTCGCGCAGCTCCTCGTAGGTAACGCGCGCAATGGGCTGAGCCTCGGGCACGATGCGCGGGTCGGCAGAGTAGAAGCCCGAGACGTCGGTCCAGTTCTCGTACAGATCGGCGCCCAGGCACTTGGCCAGAATCGAGCCGGAAATATCGCCGCCGCCACGATCGAGCAGCTTGATCTGACCCTCACGCGTCGCGCCGTAGAAACCGGGCATTACAAAGCCGCCCTGCTGGCCATACTCCTGCACCAGCTCGGAGGTGCGATTCATGCTGAGCGTACCGTCGTGATGGAACGCCACAACCGTCGCAGCGTCCAGGAACGGTAGACCCAGGTACTCAGCCATCAGGCGAGCGGTAAAGTACTCGCCGCGGCTCACGAGCTCCTCGGTGGAGTAACCGCCCGAGCGGGCGCGCTCGGCAAAGGCCGCGAACTCCTCGCGGATGGGATAGGTGAGCTCCAGCTCGTCAGCAATATCAAAGTAGCGCTGGCCGATGTCCTCGAGCAGCTCCTCGCACGACACGTGATACTTAACGTGCGCGTTAACCAGGTAGAGCAGGTCGGTCACCTTGGTGTCGCCCTTAAAGCGGCGACCGCAGGCAGAAACCACCACAAAACGGCGGGCCGGGTCGGCATCGACAATGGCCTTGATCTTCTTAAAGTGTTCGGCGTCGGCGACCGACGAGCCGCCAAACTTGGCAATCTTAATCATGGGCTGGAGGTTACCTTTCTAAAAAGCCTCTGCGAACCTATTTTGCGCGCTCTGATACCATGGTTTCACCGATTGGGACCAAGGCATCCGAGGAGCAGTGTTATATGGGAACTTATCATAGTACACGAGGACGCACTTTATCGTGCTCAAGTAAGGTGGCAATCCGTACCGGCATCGCTCCCGACGGGGGTTTGTTTGTCTCGGACGAGCTCGGCACCCAGCAGGTCGATATCAGCTCGCTTGCAGATAAAACGTACTTTGAAATCGCTCAAGATGTGTTGGGAATGTTACTGAATGATTACACGGCCGAAGAAATTTCGGCGTGTGTCGACGAGGCATACCGCGGCACGTTCGCGAGTGAAGAGGTTACGCCGCTCGTCAACCTCGACGCTGCGCCGGGCGCTGACGCCCCTCAGACCTATGTGATGGAGCTCTTTGGCGGCCCCACGAGTGCCTTTAAGGACGTCGCTCTGCAGATGCTCCCCCGCTTGATGGCCCGCACTTCCGCCAAGGACGGCAGCGCCGAGCGCATCATGATCGTCACCGCCACGTCGGGCGACACCGGCAAGGCCGCACTCGCCGGTTTTGCCGACGCTCCGGGCACGGGCATCACCGTCTTTTATCCCGAAGGCAAGGTCAGTCGCGTCCAGAACCTGCAGATGTCCACACAGGAGGGCGATAACGTCGCCGTCTGCGGCATCCGCGGCAACTTCGACGATGCCCAGAGTGCCGTCAAGCGCATCTTTGCCGATAAGGAGCTTGCCGAGCGTCTTGAGGCCGCCGGCACGGTGCTTTCGAGCGCCAACTCCATCAACGTCGGCCGCCTGGTGCCGCAGGTCGTCTACTACTTTGCCGCCTATGCGCAGCTGCTGCGCGCCGGCGCCATCGAGGCCGGCGACGCCGTTGAGTTCTGCGTGCCGACTGGCAACTTTGGCGATATCCTGGCCGGCTACTATGCCAAGCGCATGGGTCTGCCCGTCGCCAAGCTCATCGTCGCGAGCGACAAGAACAACGTGCTGGCCGACTTCCTGACCACCGGCGTCTACGACCGTAACCGCCCGTTCTTCACGACCATCTCGCCGTCGATGGACATCCTCATCAGCTCCAACCTTGAGCGCATGCTGTACTTCCTGTCCGACGGCGACTGCAAGCTCGTTGCCGGCCTTATGGAGCAGCTTGCCCAGACCGGCCGCTACGAGGTTCCCGCCGAGCTGCTGGCTAAGATTCAGAGCGTCTTTGGCTGCGGCTGGGCCAGCGAGGACGAAGTCCGTGCTGCCATCAAGAGCTGCTGGGATGCGAACGGCTACGTAATCGACCCGCACACCGCTTGCGGCTATCACGTCTTTGAAAAGGTCGCTCCCGCCGAGGGCGCCAAGGCCCGCGTGCTACTTTCGACCGCCAGCCCCTACAAGTTCCCGCGCGCCTGCTGCGACGCCCTGGGGCTCGACGTTCCCGAAGACGACTTTGAGGCTATGCGCGTGCTCGAGCAGGCAACCAACACGGTTGCCCCGATCCAACTCGCCGAGCTCGAGTCCAAGCCCGTCCGCTTCGAAGACGTCTGCGACGTCGATGAGATGGCAAGCTACGTCGAGCAGGCTGCAAAAAAGATGGCTACCAACTAAACCCCTTATTAAGCGCCGGCGAAAGCCGGCGCACCTTCTTTCATCAGATAACCCCGGGGATGATGACGAACGCGCACAGCGTGCCTGGCTGTTTAGTTCGTCGCGAGTTCCGCACGCAAAGGAAAGCACTTAATGTGCTTTCCGTCTTGCACAGGACTGCCCGAGCAGCGAACTAAACAGCCAGGCACGCCAGGAGGACTCACATGATCAAGATCACCGTCCCAGCAACCAGCGCCAACCTAGGCATCGGCTACGACACCCTCGGCATGGCCGTCAGCCTTTACTCGCACTTTACCTTCGAGCGCGCCGACAAGCTCACCATCACAGGTTGCCCCGAGGAGTTCCAAAACGAGAACAACCTAGTCTACGTGAGCTTTGTGGATGCACTGGCCGC
>URYT01000122.1 GCA_900552185.1 uncultured Collinsella sp.
GCAGTAGGGGCAGACCTTCCAGTGCGCATCGAGCGGTCGATGGCAGCTGGGGCAGACGTTGCGAACCTGAGTGTCGCACACCGGGCAGACGACGAAGTCCTTCTCGATGGGCGCGCCGCACTGCGGGCAGGTGCCGTACTGGGCAAGCTGGCGCTCGCGCAGAGCCATGTCCAGCTCCTGCTCCTCGCGGTCGGACGCGTAGGAGTGCGGGCGCAGGACCAGGTAGGCGATGAGGCCTACAAACGGGATGAGGGCGATGATGCCCCATGCCACGTAGGCGCTGGCGCCGCGGCGACGAGCGTCGATGAACACATAGACGACCGACAGCACATACAGGGCAATGATGAAGCCAACGAAGGCATAGACGACGCCCATAAGCTGCGGCGACATGAGCTCGGAGATGTACTTGGACATTACGGGTACCTTTCGGGTTATTTACAGTTCGATCAAGTTTAACACGGGGTTTGTTTATATGGGACTACGGCTAGGGGCGGGGCTGGCGCGGACACAAACATCTCAATCTGTAACAGGTGGGAGCGGAATCCAGGTCCAGATGTTACAGATCGAGACAAACGAATGACCCGCCAGACTAACGTCTCGATCTGTAACATCTGGAACCCAAATCCTCGTCTAACTGTTACAGATCGAGACGAACGGTTGCCGTAGTTGTCGGCAGACGAGGTTGTCGACATTGCCGGGTCTCCCCTCGCCTGCCGTTGGCGGGTGTTGCGGGGCTGTTCGCCGCATTGCCGCCGCACTGGGGGTGTGCGGACCGTAGGATAGTCTTATTGACGGCCTGTCAACTCGTCTGGGAGGCACTGTGACAGAAACGTTTGATATCGCGATTGTCGGCGCGGGCATCACCGGATGCGCCATCGCGCGGCAGCTCGCGCGATTTGACCTTTCCATTTGCGTGGTCGAGGCGACTAACGATATTGCGCTGGGCGCGTCGAAAGCCAACGGCGGCCTGGTGCACGCAGGCTACGATCCGGCGCCGGGCACCGTAAAGGCGCAGGTCAACGCCCGCGGCTGCGAGCTGTATGGCACGTGGGCCCAGGAGCTAGGCTTTTTGTTCCGCCGCACCGGGTCGATGGTACTGGGCTTCAACGACGAAGACCGCGCGCACCTGGAGAAGCTGCGCCAGAATGGCCTGGCCAACGGCGTGCCCGCGGTGTCGATCATCGGCCCCGAGCGCATCCACGAGCTGGAGCCGCGCGCGAGTGCCGAGGCAACGAGCGCGCTGTGGTGCCCTTCGACCGGTTACGTCGACCCGTTTGAAGTGGCTATCGCCGCGCTGGAAAACGCGGTTGCCAACGGTGTGACGTTTATGCGCTCTGCACCGGTGGAGGCCATTGAGGTTGCCGGCTCGGATGACGGGGACGTTGCTGCCGACGGCAAGGACCGCGCGCGCTTTACGCTGGCGACCCCCGCTGGCAACGTGCGCTGCCGCTACCTGATCAACGCCGCGGGCAACGGCGCCGCCGACATCTCGCATATGGCGGGCGCCGAGGAATTCCAGATGGTCTGGCGTCAGGGCAACATCGTGGTGCTGGACAAGGAGCCGCGCACGCTCATGCCGCTCTACCCCGTGCCGACGCCGGTGTCGAAGGGCGTTATCGTCACGGGCACCGTGCACGGCAACACCGTGATCACCGCCACGGCCGCCGTGCGCGAGCCGGGCGACACGCAAACCTATGCGAGCGATGTAAACGCGCTGCTGACAGGCGCACGCAAGTTAGTACTCGATCTGGACACGCGTCGCGTGGTGCGCGCATTTGCCGGCGGACGTCCGGTCATTCAGGGAACGAACGACTTCTTTATTGGACAGTCGGCCGTGGTGCCAGGGCTTTTCCAGGCGGCGGGCATTCAGTCGCCGGGTGTGGCAAGCGCGCCGGCCATTGCCGAGCGCATGGAGCTTGTAATGCGTAAGGCGGGCGTGGAGCTGCACGAGCGGGCGGACTGGAACCCAATTCGCCGCGCGCCGGACGACTTTGACCGCGCACCGCTGGCGCGCAAGGAGGAGCTAATCGAGTCCGACCCCGCGTGGGGGCAGATTGTCTGCCGTTGCGAGACGGTGCCCGAGGCCGAGATTGTGGCCGCAATTCGACGCCGCCCGGGCGCGGTTTCGGTCGAGGGCGTCAAGCGCCGCTGTCGTGCCGGCATGGGTCGGTGCCAGAGTGGTTTTTGCCAGAGCCGCGTGGTTGCGATCCTTGCTCGCGAGTTGGGCTGCGACCCCAGCGACGTGCTGTTGGAGGATGCCGGATCTTGGCTGGTTAAGGGACCGCTGAAGGGGGTGCGCTAGGATGGCGGAATTCAAATCGAGCGCGATTGATTGCGGCATCGCAGAAGCCGTACAAACGCAAGTCTTCGACGTGGTCGTTATCGGCGGCCGCGCTGGCCGCGCATAAGGCAGGCGCACGCGTGGCCATCGTGGAGCGCGAGCAGCACCTGGGCGGCATCCTGCGCCAGTGCATCCACCCCGGCTTTGGCCTGTCGCACTTTAAACAGGAGCTCACCGGTCCCGAGTACGCGCAGCGCTTTATCGACCAGGTGCACGCAACCGACATTGCGCTGTTCCTGGACAGCATGGTGATTGGGATTGATTCGGGCGAGCCTACGGAAGACAACGCGGTCCATACCGTCACGCTCATGAATCCCTCCGGTATGCTGCAGCTCACCGTGCGCGCGGTTGTCCTTGCCATGGGTTGCCGCGAGCGCACCCGCAGCGAGATCAAGATTCCCGGCAGCCGACCCGCCGGCGTGTTTACGGCCGGCCTGGCGCAGCGATACATCAATATCGAAAATCTCAAGCCCGGCTCGCGTGCCGTCATTTTGGGCTCGGGCGATATCGGGCTGATCATGGCACGCCGCTGCACGCTCGAGGGGATTTCGGTCGAGGGCGTGTACGAGCTCATGCCTTACGCCAACGGCCTGCGCCGCAATGTGAAAAACTGTCTAGACGACTTTGGCATTCCGCTGCACCTGTCCACCACCGTAACACGCGTGATAGGGCACGACCGTGTGGAGGCCGTCGAGGTAAGCCAGGTCGACGAGCATCTGGAGCCCATTCCGGGGACCGAGCGCATCGTTCCGTGTGACACGCTGCTGCTTTCGGTGGGTCTGATTCCCGAGAACGAGCTTTCGGTTGCCGCGGGCGTGGAGCTGGACCCCCGCACGCGCGGCGCCGTGGTGGACCAAAGTCTGCAGACGGGCGTGCCTGGCATCTTTGCCTGCGGCAACGTGTTGCACGTGCACGACCTGGCCGACAACGTGACGACCGAGTCCGAAAGGGCTGGCGCAGCTGCAGCGGCGTACGCGCTGGGGACCGGCGCGGGCGCCGTTCCGGACTGCGAGCTCACTGTCTCCCCTGCCGGCATTGCGGGATACGCGCTGCCGGGACGCATTACGGCTGTGGCACTCACCAAACTCAACTTCCGCGTCCGCCGACCGGTCGACGCCGCCCGCGTGCGCATTCTGGCAGGCGACGAGGAACTGTTTGCGGGCAAGGTCCGCGCGTTTAAGCCGAGCATTATGGAAAGCTTCCCACTGCCGGCAAAGGTCATCCAACAAGCGCTCGACCTAGGTGCCAGCGAGATTGTCCTATCCGTCGATCCCGTCGAGGAGGCATAAACTATGAGCAATAACGCAATCGATACGCTGCAGTTCAACTGCACCACCTGCCCATCCGAGTGCCTCCTGACCGTAGAGGTGGAGCGCGACGCCAATGGCGCCGTGGTGGAAGTGCGCTCCGTAACCGGCAACAACTGCCCGCGCGGCGATAAGTTCGCACATCAGGAACTCACCTGCCCCATGCGCGTGCTCACCACCACCGTGGCCGTCTCCGGAGGCGACGAAGCCCTGCTCCCCGTGCGCACCGCCGAAGCCATCCCGCTAGAACTCCACGCCCAAGCCATGGCCCTCATCCGCGGGCTAGTGGTCAAAGCCCCCATCCGCATGGGCGACGTAGTCCTACCCAACCTCCTAGACACCGGTACCGACCTAATCGCCAGCATGGACATCGACCCAGCCTAAGCAGCTAATTTAGGACGGGGGTCTTTAGCTACCCCCGCCATCCACCCCGCCCTCCTCAGCAGTTGCGGTGGAATAGTTCCTGGTTTCCGCCAAAACCCCGTCATCCAGGAACTATTCCACCGCAACTATCCTTGGAATCGGTATTCAGCTTGTGCCTACTTTAGTGCCATTTCAAAACTATGCCGGATTACGGGGCCAATTCGGAGACCCCCATCCATACCGGCAGTTTTCGATTTTTGATAAGACGTCTACCTGCGGTTTTAATTTCGCGATTTTTCCCATGGTCAAGTAATACAGGTCCAGCCCCGTAATCCGCCATACTTTTGAAACCAGCCCATTTGGGACGGGCCTCTTATGACTACTTATGTCTACATGCCTGCTAGGCTGGCCATGCCAAAGAGTGTCCCAAAGTGCCGGCATAAAAGGAACGTCCCCAACTGCCGGGCTTGGGATACCATGGTGGCAGCCTAGCGAAAGGATGTTTCATGGCACATGTCGATGACCAGCGTGTGGCGCGCGTGCTCGATGCGCTCGAGGCTCAACACCCCGGCGCACAGCTGCTCGTAAACGACCCGTGGTCGATTTACTATCTGACCGGTTTTTATGCCGATATGTTCAAGCGTTTTTGTGGCGTGCTGCTCGCACGCGATTGCGAGCCTGTGATCTTGGTCAACGCGCTACATCAGCTGCCCGAGTACGACAATGCCCGCGTCGCCTATCACGCCGATACCGACGTCGTGGCAGATGCCATCGCTCGGGAGGTAGATCCGACCAAGCCGCTCGGCATCGATACCGTTATGCGCTCCGGCTTTTTGATGCCGCTCATGGAGCGCCATGCCGCCAGCGAGTTTTTCCTGGGCGACTTTGCCGTCGCCGCCGCACGCACCCACAAGGATGCCGCCGAGCAGGAGCTGATGCGCGCGTCCTCGGCCGCCAACGACGCCGTGATGGCCGACGCCATCAAGCTCGTTCACGAGGGCGTGACGGAGCGCGAAATTGCCGACCAGATGCTCGGTCTGTATCGCAAGCACGGCTGCGAGGGCTTTAGCTTTCCGCCCATCGTGAGCTTTGGCGCCAACGCCGGCGACCCACACCACGAGCCCGACGATACGGTACTCAAGCGCGGCGACGTGGTGCTGTTCGACATTGGCGGACGCCATCGCAACTACTGCTCGGACATGACGCGCACGTTCTTTTGGGGCGAGCCGGACGAGGAGACGGCGCGCATCTACGACATCGTGCGCCGTGCCAACGAGGCCGCCGAGGCGCTCATCGCACCGGGCGTGCGCATGTGTGACCTGGACCGCGCCGCACGCGACGTGATTGAGGATGCGGGCTATGGGCAGTACTTTACGCACCGCCTGGGGCACTCGATCGGCCTGCAGGACCACGAGCCGGGCGACGTCTCGCTCGTCAACGAGCAGGTCGTGGAGCCGGGCATGACGTTCTCCATCGAACCGGGCATCTACCTCCCCGGCCGCACCGGCGTCCGCATCGAGGACCTAGCCCTGGTGACCGAGAAGGGCGTCGAGATTCTCAACGCCTACCCCCACGATCCGCTCCGCCTAAACTAGCCTGGTCCCAAAGCCCCCAAACTAAGTTGCGGTGGAATAGTTCCTAGATGGGCTGCTAGAACCCAAAAGGGGGTGCGGACGATTTCTTGGACCGCGCCTAGGCGTATCCAAGCTTCCTGCG
>URYT01000123.1 GCA_900552185.1 uncultured Collinsella sp.
GCACGGAGAGCACATTAAGTGCTCTCCGGCTCGTGCGGAACTCGCGATCGACCTTATATATTTGCCCTCCCCGGGGCTCCCGCACAACGGGACCTCAGTTGGGTTCTATCCCGGTTGCAGTTGCTTCGCTCCTGCACCACTTGGCTGGTGCGGCGATTTGGCGTTGGAACGGTTCTTTTTCTGATATATGCTGGTTGCGGCTCTTCTTTTGGGAGGAGTCGCTTTTTTGTTGTGAGGGAGATGGCCCGTGGCTGATGATTTGATTCGTTCTGAGCTGCTTTCTGCGGATTGGAATGGCGAATGGATGCGCTTGCAAGCTGCTCGGCGGCGGGCTGATGATTCTTTTGAATGGGATAAGCGGGCTCGGCATTTTCGGCCCTTGGAGACTGCCCCTTATGCTCGGGATTTTATAAAGCTGTTGGCACTTGAGCCCGGCGAGTCCGTGCTGGATATGGGGTGTGGGGCTGGGTCGATTGCTATTCCGCTTGCTCAGGCTGGGCATTCCGTGATTGCTGCCGACTTCTCTCCTGCCATGTTGGGCACGCTTGATGCCGGCATTGAGTACTATGAGCTCGAGGATCGCATTACGCCGCTTGAGCTTGCTTGGGATGATGATTGGGATTTGGTTGGCCCGGTCACGAAAGCGGTAGATGTTGCCTTTGCCAGTCGGTCGGTTACGACGACCAATCTAAAAGGTGCGCTTGCCAAGCTTGATCGTACGGCTCGTCGGCGTTGTGCTGTCACGATGGTCGCCAACTCCAGCCCGCGCTATGACCTGCACCTGATGAACGCCATCGGCGCCTCGGTTACCTGCAGTAATGGCTTTGTGTATGCTTTTAATATCCTCATTCAGATGGGTGCCCTGCCGCAGGTTACGTACTTTGAATCGCCCCGTCGCGACACCTTCGATAGCCTTGAGGCGGGCGTAGCAGATTTTTCTCGTATGCTCGAGCATGGCAACGAGGATAAGATCGACCGCCTGCGCGACTACATCGCTCAACACATGATTGAGAATCCCCGTGCCGGCGAGCCGGGCTCCAAGGGCGTGCCGCAGGGACGCTACATGCTCGACCACGTCCGCAAGGTCCGTTGGGCGTTTATTGCATGGGAGCCGGTCTCTGCGCCCAGCTCATAGCCTGTTCGCAGCCCGCACCGCCCACTCACTCGGCATCCGCATTCTTTTTGAACTGGGCAAACGCGCTCCACACCGCGCCGTTCCTGCGCTATCGTGGGACAGCTCACGTAGATTAAGGCCCCGTCGCGGGGCGCCCCATACATAGAAAGCGAGAACCCATGGCACTGACAGGAGCACAGGTCAAGCAGCTTCGCAGCATGGCCCATCACCTCAACCCCGCCATCATCATCGGTAAGTCCGATGTCAACGAGGGCACCGTCGAGCAGACGGTCGCCTACCTGGAGAAGCACGAGCTCGTTAAGTGCTCCGTGCTCGATGGCTCCAGCCTTCCCGCCCGCGAGGCCGCCGAGGAGCTCGCCGAGCGTTGCCACGCCGAGGTCGTCCAGGTCATCGGCCGCAAGTTCTCACTGTATCGCGAGTCCTCGCGCAAGGACATCGAGAAGATCAAGCTCGTCTAAGAGCCAATGATCCGGCGAGCCAACACATAGCAAGCTTACGGGCGCCCAAGTACTTCGGGCGCCCGTTTTTTATCGCTCGACCAGCACGCGATTGAGCCGCCCCTCCACCAAGCGCTCGTATAGACGCCGCGTCTCGGGCTCGGGCACGCCATTGACCTGCTCCCTCAGGTGGTGCATATGCCCGCTGTACAGCTCGACGATATCGCGCCGCCGCCCCGCCGCGCTGTAGACGCGCATGGCGCAACGCACCATATCCTCACGCGCCGTTTCCTGCCGAAGCCCCGACTCCGCCAGCCAAATCGCCGACTGCAGATCGTTTTCTTCTAGAGCGGCATTTGCTCCCTTAATCATGCAATCGATGTACTTTGACTGCATGATGCGTCGCATACGCAAAAAGTAGGTGGGATTACAGCCATTGGGAACATACAGCGGTCCGGCATAAAGCTGCTCAATCTTAAGACACAGCTCAACTAAATGGGGCCCGCGCGCACCCGTGCGATTTCCCAAAACCTCGCGGCTTATCTGGTCAAACAGCCGCACATCGGTCTTGACGTAGTCGCCGTTGAGCCCAATGCATTCATTTTGGATGAGCACACATGACTTGCCATCCGGCGTCGGCCCCAAAGCCGACCGCAAGCGCGATATCGTCGAGTACAGGTTGTTGCGGGCGCTATTAAACTCGGCATGGGGCCACAGCTCCATGGCCAGCGTCTCACGATCGACGAGCGCATCCATGCCCAGCGCAAGCCGCTCGGCAAGTGTCGCCGCCTTCTTGCGGCGCCACATTTTGTCCGTGATGGGAAACCCGTCGCGCTCGGCGCGAAACGCACCAAACATGCGAATCTCGATATGGTCGATGGTATCAACGGCTTCAACCTCGCCGGCCTGAAATAGGCGCTCGCCCTCCCCTTCCAAATCGTCGCGCAGCGAATACCGCGATAGCTCGCGCACGGGAAGCTTCTTGCGTATCCTGCCCGCCGGCTCGCCCAGACAATGCATGGTAAGGCGCGCAAAGAGCCGATACGATGGCTCTAGAATCCCAGCACGATTCATGGACATCCAGGCCGCAAGATCGCTGTCTCGGCCCGCACAGGCCAAATGCAGCGCCACCATCCAGGCCTCCGCTCCACCAACCTGTGTCTGGCTTATATCGAGTAGCTCCGCTTCCTCGCGCACCGAAACCATCGAGGTGTTACGCAGATATGCCGCGCGCTCCAGCAGCAATGCGTTATCGCGCATGTACGCAATCGACTCCTCGGCAAGTTTGAGCACTTGGACCGCACGGAACTTTGCATTAACCGGCCGTCCCTCTGCCAGCGACTGCCAGCCTTCTAGCAACAGGCCAAACAGCTGAATCTGGTTGTCGCGCATGCGCACGGCAAAACGATCGAGCTCGTTGAACGCCGCGTCGTCGGTTACCGGCAAGCCGGAAAGGAGCCGCCGTGCCGCCAACACCATGCGCACCCAGATAGCCATCGCCTTAAGCCCACGTACGTCGAGCGCCTCCCGCACCACCGTCATCTCGTCGTCGCGCTCGTCGGTTCCCGCAAACGACCCGTCAAAGAGCTCCACCAGCATGCTATCGGCCCGTATAACAATCCCCGCGACGTCGAGCTCGCAGTCGTAGGCCTTGCACGTTTTGAGCTGCTGTAGAACGCCGCCGTCATCTCCCTGCTCAGTCAGGCAACGCTTGACCTCGATATGCGCAGACAACATATCGAGTGCGGTATGGGATGTCTCAATTTCTGGCACGGCCAGGTTCGTAGGAAGCCCAAGCCCGTTGTCCCCATAGCAAACAGCCGTCAGTGTCTGGGCCACCCTCCATGAAACAGGGTCTATTTCGCAGGCCGCCCGTTCGCCCCCGCGCTCGATGACCGATGCCATATAGCGAGCGAGCTTTGTATTGGACACGCTAACCGCTGCCAGATATACGCCAAGCGCCTGGGCAGGCGTTGGCTCTGGAGCCGGATCGTCGGCACCGATCGTGCCCAGCGCCGCTCGGCAGATATCGGCCCCGTGCCCCGTCAGAGCAAGATCGACCCCATACTGTCCAGCAAGTTCAAGAACCGCCTCACGGTCCAAAAAGGCGTCCGCCAGGCCCATCGCCGCATCGCATCGGCCCGCCTTAAGCAAAATCCGGGCCGCCCTCGGAACAAGTTCGGGGCGAACCTCGGCCACCAACTTACGCAAACGCAAGCGTCCGTTACCCTCCGTACCCAGACACGTAAAACTCCGCTCGGCGGGGTCCAAGCCAAAGATCGGGTAGTCGCGTACAAAGTAGGACTGGTCGACCATCGACAGCCTCACCCCACAGGCCTCGAGTTCTGCGATATTGCCCTCGCCCATCAAAACCATGAGACATGCCACGCAAAACAGCGCATTATTGTCGAGCGAAGCCAGATCGGCAAGTGCCGCGCCATATACGTTGACAATCTCGTTTTCGAGCAGACCGGCTACGTCGCCTTGGCCATACAGACCCGTCTGCAATGCCGAAACGAGCTCGGGCACGCCCTGCGTGAGCTGATAAAAGTCGAGCGATGTGCTGATCGAAAACGCCGATGCCCACGCCGAATACTCATAGGCATGCACCTTGAGCATCTGCGCATTGATCTTAACCGAATCGCCCAGCCCATGAATCAGCTGACGATTTGAAGGACGGCAGGAGATAAAGACCCCTACCCCCATAGCGCGCAGGCCGCGAATCCTGTCGATGAGGTCTTCGGTATCGTGCTGATCGAGGTTTGGCACATTATCAATCGCGATAAGGGAGTGCGGTTTGTCTTTGAGTTCTTCGGTAACCACCTCGAGCTGCATAAACACCTCGCGCCCAGTGGCGCGATCGGCCTCGATAATCCGCACGGGGCCTCGCGTCGGGTCGCATTTAACCTCATGGGTGTACTGCAGCAGCACCGAGGTCTTCCCAAACCCGTCGGGCGCATAAAGAACCACGATGCCGGCCTTTCGGCCCTTGGCGATAAGCTCATTCATCAAGCGTTCGCGTCGCACCATATAGCCTCCGCCCAACGGCATCAGCTCGAGCTCGTCTATACCGCCCAAATCGTTTACCATGCCCGCTCCTCAACTCGACCGTATGGACACTGTAGCCGCAAGACCATACAAGCCGCGCTATGAATAGAGCGACCTTGTGTTTTAGGTTGTCTTTTGGTACGCAAGCGGCAAGTTTTTGTACAGCGAGGGCCGATTGTTATTAATCCCCCGACTAATCGGTCTTTAAGCAGGTAAATGAGCTTGTCAGCTTGTCCCATCTAAGCGGCAGTGTAACGCAGATGAACAAGGTTCAGCCATGTCATTCAACTCGCCTAGCACCCGCTACCGTCTACGACCTTCTAGTGGCATTTTTGCATAGAATCTGGTATGGAATGAATCAAGCTGTTGGGCATCCGGCATTCGTCAAGCTTGCGCCAAGATTTTGGTCAAGCGGGCGGAAAGGGATAGCAAAAAGGCCCCCGCAAAGCGGAGGCCTTAGGCAAGGCTATGTCGAGGTGCAGGATTCGCGCTACTCGCAGAGCGAAAGGGCGGCCTCGTCGGCAACGACAACGCAGTTGGTGTGCAGCTGCAGGATCGAAGCCGGGCACTCGGGCGTAACCGGGCCATAGCACATGTCATGCACGGCCTGAGCCTTGGCCTCGCCGTTGGCGACGACCAGAATCATGCGGGCATACATGATGGTCTGGGTACCCATGGTGTAGGCCTGACGGGGAACATCGTCGATGCTGTCGAACAGGCGGCTGTTGGCCTGAATGGTGCTCTCGTCCAGTTCCTCAATGTGGACGCCGGCAGTGAGGACAGCGCTGGGCTCATTGAAGCCTATATGTCCGCTGACGCCAACGCCCAGTAACTGGAAGTCCAGCAGTTTGTCGCCATACAGCTTTTGGTTGAAGGTCTTAATCTCGGCCTGGGGGTCATTCAAGCCACTAGCCACATAGGTGTTCTCCTTCTTAATGTTCACATGGTCAAAGAACCAGTTGTCCATGCACTTGCGGTAGCTGACTGGATTGTCAGGGCTCATCCCCAGATACTCGTCCAGGTTTACAGTGGTCACATTGGAGAAGTCTACCTTGCCGTCCTGATAGGCTTTGACCAAGTG
>URYT01000124.1 GCA_900552185.1 uncultured Collinsella sp.
CGGCCACGGCGCAGCGGCTGGGGGAGGTGTAGAAGATCTGGGAGGTGGTGCAGGTGCCCCGGCCCAGGAAGCGGGCGTCCTCAAAGTGCTCGGGGTTGTACTTGGGATCCAGCATCTTCACCAGGCCCTTGATCTCCACGGTCTCGTCGGCGGGGTTCTCGTTGAGGGCGCGCACGTCCTGGAGGATGTCGGCCATCTTGTAGATGGCGTTGTCGCCGCGGTCGGGAGCGGAGCCGTGGCAGGAGGTGCCGTGAACGTCGACGCGGATCTCCATGCGGCCGCGGTGACCGCGATAGATGCCGCCGTCGGTGGGCTCGGTGGAAATGACGAACTCGGGCTTAATGCCGTCCTTGTTGTAGATGTACTGCCAGCACATGCCGTCGCAGTCCTCTTCCTGGACGGTGCCGACGACCATGATCTTGTAGCCCTCGGGGATGAGGCCCATGTCCTTCATCATCTTGGCAGCGTAGGTAGCGGAAGCCATGCCGCCCTCCTGGTCGGAGCCGCCGCGGCCGTAGATGATCTCGTCGGTCTCATAGCCCTCATAGGGATCGGCGTCCCAGTTCTCGATGTTACCGATGCCGACGGTGTCGATGTGGGAGTCGATGGCGATGATCTTGTCGCCCTCGCCCATAAAGCCCATGACGTTGCCCAGGCCGTCGACCTTGACCTCGTCATAGCCAAGGCTCTCCATCTCGGCTTTGATGCAAGCGACAACCTCACCCTCCTCGCAGGACTCAGAGGGGTGGGAGATCATAGCGCGCAGGAAGCGGGTCATATCAGCACGATGGGACTCAGCAGCAGCCTTGATTGCGTCGAAATCGAGTTCTTTAGCCATTGTTCATAACCTTTCAAACGAAGGAATCTACCTGTGAGGTGGCGGAGCGATACCTATTTACTCCGCCCCAACGATTAGCAAGTGGGATATTCGCCTTCCCAAACAATGCGGCGATACTGGTCGGGATCGGTGTCGCCCTCGGTGGAGAAGCAGAGCACGGAGCTCGTCTTGTCCAGGCCGATGAGT
This sequence comes from uncultured Collinsella sp., assembly GCA_900552185.1. Classification (GTDB taxonomy): domain Bacteria; phylum Actinomycetota; class Coriobacteriia; order Coriobacteriales; family Coriobacteriaceae; genus Collinsella. Next base: position 1,025 of record URYT01000124.1, read on the forward strand.
TCCTTGAGCTCGGCGTACTCGGGATCGAGCATGAGGGTCTCGACCAGGCCGGTGGTCACAGCGCCGGACTCGCCGGAGATGACGCGCGGGTCGCCCTTCTCGGGAGCGCCCAGGGTGCGCATGCCGCGAGCGGTGACCCAGTCGGGGCAGGACACGAAGGCGGTGGCGTGGTTGCGCAGGATATCCCAGCCCAGAATGTTGGGCTCGCCGCAGCACAGACCGGCCATGATGGAAGGCATGTCGCCGTCCACGATGCGCGGATCGCCGTCGCCGACGGCAGCGCCCTTGTACAGGCAGGCGGCAGGCGCGCACTCGACCACGACGAAGGTGGGCGGGTTATCGGGATACAGGTTGGTGAAGTAGCCCACCACGGCGCCGGCGAGCGAACCCACGCCAGCCTGGACAAACACGTGCGTCGGGCGGTTGATGGCCATCTCGCGCAGCTGCTCGGCAGCCTCGGAAGCCATGGTGCCGTAACCCTCCATGATCCAGGACGGGATCTTCTCGTAGCCCTCCCAGGCGGTGTCCTGAACGATGACGCCACGCTCGCAGGCGTCAGCCTCGGCGGCGGCCATGCGCACGCACTCGTCGTAGTTGACCTCTTCGATGGTCACCGTGGCGCCCTCGGCGGCGATGTTATCGAAGCGGGGCTTGGTAGAACCCTTGGGCATGTGCACGACGGCCTTCTGGCCCAGCTTGTTGGCAGCCCATGCCACGCCGCGGCCATGGTTGCCGTCGGTGGCGGTAAAGAAGGTAGCCTGGCCAAAGTCCTTGGCCAGCTGATCGGAAGTCAGGTAATCGAAGGTGCACTCGGCAACGTCCTTACCGGTCTCGTCGGCAATGTAGTTGGCCATGGCAAACGAACCGCCCAGAACCTTAAAGGCGTTGAGGCCAAAGCGATAGCTCTCGTCCTTAACGCACAGGTTGGACAGACCCAGGCGCGCAGCCTGGCCGTCCAGGCGGGCAAGCGGAGTGACGGTGTACTGGGGGAACGACTGGTGGAAGGCGCGGGCCTTCTTCACGTGGTCGAGACTCATGATTCCCAAGTGCTTGTCATCGCTCTTGGGCATCGTGTTGCCCGCCCACTGGATCTTATCGGCCATACGGTGAACTCCTTAAGTCCTCTCTTGCCGGCCCCCGCATACGCGTTTCAGCCCATTCCCATTCACGCGACTGAACTTTTATGTGGATGCCAAACAAAAAGTTTGTTAGCACTGTTCTATCACACTTTTTGATTGGCAAACCTAACAAATTGTTTGTTGCCGCAATCGGTACCTTTTCGCCGACGAACGGTCATGAATTGCCTTGTTGATGGATTTGTTTGCGGTCAAGTGTGGTTTATGGCAAAGTGTGCCCAAACTAATTTTTAGGAAGGCACCCATGACCCCCGCACAGATTGAGTTTTACAAGCGCCTAGCACACGGCCTGGCGCTCCAATTTGGCCCCAACTGCGAAGTCGTCGTCCACGACCTAGAGACCGAGGACGTGGACCACTCCATCGTAGTGATCGAAAACGGCCACGTCAGCGGGCGCAAACTGGGTGACGGCCCCAGCCATATCGTGTTTGAGTCCATGCACGAGGGCACCACCGACGTGCACGACCGCGAGCCATACCTCACCAAAACCACCGATGGCAAGCTGCTCAAGTCCTCTACCATCTTTATCCGCAACGACGAGGGCAAGCCCGTCGGCATTTTGGGCATCAACTTTGACATTACGCTTATGAAGGCTTTTGAGCGTTCGCTCGACGCCTTTACCGGCACCGGCGGCACGGGCTATACCGAGCCCGAGCCCATTACCAAGAACATCGGCGACCTGCTCGAGGACCTGCTGCACGAGTGCGAGCAGTTTGTGGGCAAGCCCGCGGCACTCATGACCAAAGACGAGCGCATTCGTGCCATTGGCTACCTCGACCGTCGCGGCGCCTTCCTCATTTCCAAGTCGAGCGAGCGCGCCTGCGAGTTCTTTGGCATCTCCAAGTACAGCTTCTATAGCTACCTCAATGAGGCCAAGGCGGCGGCCGGCGACAAGTAGGCACTCGCCTGGATTGCCCCTCCCCTTTTGGGTGCGAGTTCTGGAAAGCACGAATCCAAGACCGGGCCGCTTGGGAAGTTCCATATAATCGATGTCATTAGTATTTCGAAAGGATGGAACAGAATGGCGTTGAGCAAGGCATCATGCACCGGTCGCGGATTGATTCCGGCAATTGGTGGACATGTGCACCGCATGTTCGATGAGGGTGAAGACGACCTGTTTTCGCTAAGCCTTGACGACGTGATGGATGATCGCCCGTGGACCGCCGACGAGCTCATGGGCGGCGGGGCTCGCCCGTCAAGTCCCAATCCCGCACTTGCGCCTAAGCCCGCATCTGCGCCGACTCCTGCGCAGTCGCCTGTTTCGACGCCCGCGCCTACGCCCGCACCCACTTCGGCGCCCACGCCCGCTCCCCGCCCCGCAAGCGACCCGTCCGAGACGGCGGCATTTCTCGCTGCAGCTACGCAGGGCAAATCGGCCGACAGCACCGTTATGTACAGCGCCCAGCAGTTGCCTGTTCCTGCGGCACGCAAGCCTCCGGTCGCAAGGCTCGATGAGCCCGTTGCCCATCAGGTTGCCTACGATTCCTGGGCTGCAACCGATCTGGATGAGACCTCTACCGGCATGCCGGCGCTCGATGTTCCAGTTAACCCGCTTTTTGCCGCCAACACGAGCGCCGCGGACTATGAGGGCGGTGCGGCATATTCCGGTTATTCCGATGGCTATGCTGGCACCGGTCGCATCGAGACCGAGGATTATGGCACCGCATCGAGCGATTATCTCAACGATCCGTACGCTGCCACGCCCGCACCGGAATATGACCCGGAGGCCGCGTCCGCGCCGGCATATACCAAAAGCACGGGCGAAGAGCGCTTCGCCGATTATTACGCCGAGGAAAAGGCACTGCGTTTCTCGGAATTTCCGCAGGCAGTCAAGGTTGCCTTTATCGCCATTGTCATTGCCCTGCTCGGCGTCATTGCGTTTGAGGGATTCCAGCTGTTCCGCGGCCCTACCCAAGCGGAGTCGGAAACCCAGCAAAAAGAGGACGATAACCAGTACCTGGACATCAACACCCTCAAGGGCGACCCCAACGACGGAGACGACGAGTAGCGAGGGCTGAAGGCGGCCGCGGAATCCCGCATCCAGCACCGCCTTCTAAGTGCTGTTTTGTCATCCAGCTACACTTTTGGTATGTAAAATAAGTAGTTGGAAAAAATCAAAAGCTGTTTCGATTATCGGCCTAATACAACCATTATTCCAACCAATGGTTTTAGAAACGGTATTTAGCGGTTCCCAACCATTTATTTACCGTTCTCGACAATACAATCAAAGTCAATCAGTTCAAGCTGCTCTACGAATTTCTCCAAATACGAAACGACTTCCTCGTTGTTGACGAATAGCGGCCTGTCCTGCGTTAGCCTGCCTGATTTGTCCTGCGGATAGCGGAGGCTGATGCCGTTGTTATCGATGTCAGCAACGGCTTTTACGAAAGCACCCATGTTCTTGATGGTTCTATTGTCCTCACGGCACTTTTGCCTCGGAAACCTTGAGAGCAAAGAGTTCCACAAGCTCGTGAGGCCGTGATCTCTCTTAGGCTCAGCTCCACACCTTTTTATCGCCCTTTTAATTGCAAGCTCAATACAGTGCCTTGTGAGGAACATTACCGGAATCGCGTAGGAATACTCCAGCATCAAATACATACCAGGCTTGTCAATTGCTTTCCTCCCAGCGGCCGCAAGCTCCTTTGCGGCATTGAGGAAAGATCGTATGAACTCATCATCGAACTTATCGGCTTTAAACTCGTCCTTCATCAAGGCAGACGAGTCCAACAGCGAGAAATCCCTCAAAGTGGGGTCGTTGAAGCCATCCATCTGAGACTTCATGACTTGTTGGCTCATGTATTTAGGAAACACATGGTCATTGAACACACTCTCCATCAGAGAATCTCTCCCGTTTTCGCGTCTATCTTCGCTCCCGACCTCGAGCCGATGAACTCATCCACCATCTCGTCGTCGCGGTCGGGCTCGGTCACGAAGAGCGGTCCCGGGACGTCGACGCGCGGGCCAATCGTCAGGCCGTTGCTCGCGATGATGCGATCGAGGTTCTGTCTACGGTGGAGCGTGCGGGCCCGTAGTGTGTCGAAGGAATAGCCCCGGCCCCGCACGTCAGTCTCGTTGATGAGCCTGTTGGCGCTCTCGGCGTAGCCGTTCGAGATGCGGCTCGGGCAGTTCCCAGTAGTGTCGGTGGGGCGTAACACATCGTGCACGTAGTTGGCGATACCCAAAATCTCGTTCACGTAGTCGAACGCGGACTTCTCGACCATGGTCCTTCCTCTCTGGCAAAGACGATTTCAGCCAGAGATTTTACAAGTTCAATGAGTTGCTTCGCTTTAAATCCAACCATTGGCTTAACAAAACGGTAGGATGCTTTCTTCAACCAGAAAACTAACAAACCCAACCAGTTATTTTATATACCCTATACTTTTCCGGATAATTTACCTATCGAATTAGACACTTTTTCCGAAGTTGGGGGTGCGGACGATTTCTTGGACCGCGCCTAGGCGTATCCAAGCTTCCTGCG
>URYT01000125.1 GCA_900552185.1 uncultured Collinsella sp.
AGGAAGCTTGGATACGCCTAGGCGCGGTCCAAGAAATCGTCCGCACCCCCTTTTGATCCCGCTTGCCTTTAGCGTGGCATCGCAGACCAAAAAGTCGACGCTCTACTACGGCATCGCGCTGCTCGCGGGACTTGCCGCTGGCTATGCGTTTGTGCCGCCATCGGCCGGGTCGGTTTTGGTCGCCGGCACGCTCGGTGTCGACCTGGGCACCATGATTCTCGTCGGTATCCCCACCGCCTTCATCGCCATGGCAATTGCCGGCGTCATCTGGGGCCGCAACGTGGGCGGTCGCATTTTTACCGATGTTCCGGAGCACTTTACCTCTGCCGAGGGTGCGAGCGACGAAAAGGAGCTTCCCTCCTTTGGCATGGTGCTTGCCATCGTGCTCACGCCGCTTTGTCTGATTTTGCTGGGCACGTTGTCCTCTTATATCCCCATGCCCGCCGAGCTCGCCTCGATTCTCGCCTTCCTGGGCAAGCCGTTCGTCGCTTTGACGCTCGCCACGCTCGTCGCGATGTATCTGCTGGGCGCGCGCCGCGGCTACTCCGGCGCCGAGCTCAAGGCCCTGCTCGACCGTTCTCTTAAGCCCGTCGGCATGATCTTGCTGGTTATCGCCTGTGGCGGCGTCATTCGCTGGATGCTGCAAGACTGCGGCTTGGGCCAGGTTATCGGCCCTATGCTCGAGGCCTCACCGCTGCCTTTGGTGGTCGTTGCCTTTTTGATTGCCGTCATGGTGCGTGCCTCGGTTGGTAGCTCCATCGTCGCCATGACCATGGCATCAGGCATTATGGCCGCCATGCCAGCGGTCGCCGGCGCCTCGGTGCTCATGCGTGCCGCCATCTGCCTTGCCATCTGCGGCGGCGCCACGGCTCTCTCGCACGTCAACGATGCCGGTTTTTGGATGTGCTCCTCGTTCCTGGAGATTGACGAGAAGACCACCCTCAAGTCCTGGACCATTATGGAGACGCTCATCGGCCTTTCGGGTCTTGCCTGCGCCCTGGTGATTTCGTTCTTCGCCTAGTTCGCGTAGCTAAGCATCTTTTGCCGAGTGCATCGCTCGGTACCCATTTCCACCTGATTCATTAACCAACGATTGGTACAACCGTTCAAACCAAAAGAGGAGAACATCATGGACGAGAAGACCAAAGCACAGATTCAGCAGGAGGCCGCCGACCTGGTTGCCAAGCTGCAGCCGCGTTCCGGCAAGTTTCGCACCATCAGCCCCGAGATGGACCCGCTGCGTCTGGGCTCTGGCTGGACTATCGAGGATCTGGACAAGCCGCAGGTCATTATCGAGTCGACGTTTGGCGACTCGCACCCGGGTTCTGCCGGCCTGTTTGAGCTCGTCGAGGAGGTCCGTGCTGGCGTTACCGAGGCCGGTGGCCATGGCGCCCGTTACTTCTGCACCGATATCTGCGACGGCGAGGCCCAGGGCCACGACGGCATCAACTACTCGCTGCCCAGCCGCGACATGATCGCCAACATGATCGAGATTCACGCCAAGGCTACCCCGTTCGACGCCGGCGTCTTTGTCGCCAGCTGCGATAAGGGCCTGCCTGCGAACCTCATGGCCATGGGTCGCATCAACATCCCCTCCATCGTCGTCACCGGCGGTGTCATGGATGCAGGCCCCGACCTGCTGACCCTGGAGCAGCTCGGCGCCATCTCGGCCCGCTACGAGCGCGGCGAGATCTCCCGCGAGGAGCTTGAGTTTGCCAAGCACAACGCATGCCCCAGCTGCGGCGCCTGCTCGTTTATGGGCACCGCGTCGACCATGCAGGTTACCGCCGAGGCCCTGGGCCTTATGCTCCCCGGCACGGCCCTGCTGCCCGCTACCAGCTCCGACCTGCGCGAGTTCGCCCGCGAGGCCGGCCGTCAGTCCGTGTGGCTCTCCGAGCACAACCTGTGTCCGCGTGACATCGTGACCAAGGAGTCCTTCGAGAACCTCATCATGGTCCATGGCGCCATTTCGGGCTCCACCAACTCCCTGCTGCACATCCCCGCAATCGCCCGTGAGTTTGGCATCGAGATGTCCGCCGACGACTTCGATCGTCTGCACCGTGGCGCCCACTACCTGCTCAACGTTCGTCCCGCAGGCGAGTGGCCGGCGCAGTTCTTCTATTATGCGGGCGGCGTGCCGCGCATCATGGAGGAGATCAAGTCGATGCTCCACCTCGACGTTATGACTGTCACCGGCAAGACTCTCGGCGAGAACCTCGAGGACCTCAAGAATAACGGCTATTACGAGAAGTGCGGCCGTTACCTGGAGAAGTGGAACCTCAAGCGCGAGGACATCATTCGCCCGTTTGACCAGGCTTTCGGCGCCGATGGCTCCATCGCCATCCTTCACGGCAACCTTGCCCCCGAGGGCGCCGTCGTCAAGCACACGGTTGTTCCGCGTGAGATGTTCCAGGCCACGCTTAAGGCCCGTCCGTTCGATTGCGAGGAGGACGCTATCCACGCCGTCCTGACGCACGAGGTCAAGCCCGGCGACGCCGTCATCATTCGTTATGAGGGCCCCAAGGGTTCCGGCATGCCCGAGATGTTCTACACCACCGAAGCTATCGCCAGCGACCCCGAGCTGGGCGCGAGCATCGCTCTGGTCACTGACGGCCGCTTCTCCGGCGCTTCCAAGGGCCCGGCTATCGGTCACGTTTCGCCCGAGGCTGCCGTGGGCGGCCCGATTGCCCTGATCGAGGAGGGCGACCTTATCCAGATCAACATCCCAGAGCGCTCGCTGTCTATTGTGGGCATCGCCGGCAAGGAGATGGAGCCGGCCGAGGTCGACGCCGTCCTGGCCGAGCGCCGAGCCGCTTGGAAGCCCAAGGCTAATCGCTATACCTCCGGCACGCTCAAGTTCTTTACCGAGCATGCAGTTTCCGCCATTCAGGGTGGCTACATGGAGTAGCGCCCATGCGCATCAAATATCTCCTCTCATAGATGCGTGGTACAAAAAAGCTCCGAGCTCACACGAGCTCGGAGCTTTTTTCGTCTGGATTGGGGACGCATAGCCGGACGTAAACAATTTGCGTCTGGTAATAAGCGTACGAAAGCGCAATTTACGTCTTAATTTCGGACGCAAATCAAGACGAAAACCGTTTACGTCTGCTTTAAATCCGTACGAAAACGGTTTTCGTCTTGCAGGGCAGTTGTCGTTTCTACAGTTCAGCTTCCAGTTCGGCTTTGTGCTCGTAGAGGTAGTCGCGCATGTAGGGGATGGCAAATGAGACCTTGCCGTATGAAGGAGCCTCGATAATCGATTCTCTTAACAGGCGGCTGCGGACGGAGCTCACCTGTTGAGGCGTTTTGTTTAGGGCGTCGGCAACCATGCTGGTCGAGCTCGTCTGCCCCAAAGACGCCATGCTCAGCAGATAAGCGATGCACGTGGGCGGAATGCGCTGCAGCGCGGGCTCAATCACCATGGCGCAGAAGCGTTCGCGTGCCGTTGCAATGCCGCGCTCGGCTTCTTCTTCTCCAATAATCGCTGTATGTGCGCGTCTCGCCAACTGCCATGCGTAGTATCCAACGAGTTGGATCATGAAAGGATAGCCTTGCGTTGCCTCGGCAAGTTGGCCGGCAATACCTGGCTGCAACTCCATGCCAGACGCTTCAATGGTTTCCTCGAGGGAGTACGACACTTCGGTTACTGCCACAGCCTTCAGGTCAAAGGGGAGGGCACGGCGCAAAAACGTAAGTGTCTTTCCGTTGATGATGCTTTCAATCATCGAAGGCAGCCCAGCAAAAACAAAGGCGATATCAAGGTCTTCGCCGATAACCTGCTGAATCGCAATGGAGAGCGTTCGGACCTCATCGAGCTCTGCGTCTTGAACCTCGTCGAGAGTGATGAGCAGGCCATTTTCATTCTTGGATATTGTTTGTCTCATGGCGTCGCGTAGCGATGGACCGATTCGCTCAATATCTATGCTGCCGATGGATATGCCAGCTACGGTGGGCTCAAATCTGGCGTGTTTGGCCTGGAATTTGGGCTGCAGCTGTTCGAGAATGCGCTGGCAAAGTCCCTCGGTTGCGACCTCTTTTATGACCGTCCAGCCACGGCTTTGCGCCAAACGTGAGCACTCGTCAAGGAGGACCGTCTTGCCCGTTCCACGGATGCCGGCTATGCGCATTAGGCGCCCAGGGGCACCAGGCCCGTTGACGAGGCCTTCACTGAATTCTTCGAGCACATCTTCGCGGCCGATAATCGTGGGAGGTGTTTTACCTGCTGTGGGCTTAAAAGGGTTTGTTTGCATGTGAGCCACCATTGCTCAAGATATAGCAAGATATAGCAAAGTATAGCAAGATATAGCAAAGTATAGTGAGATATAGCAAAGTAAGCGCTACTCGCGGGTTTTGCGGCGGTGCTATTTTCCAAATGCCGCGCGGATAAAGCGCTGGGCGAACAGCTTGTTGGCAACTCACGAGGGCTCGGGGTGCCAATTTGGGGTGCAGTAGTGCTGCGCCACGAAAAGGGCCTATCTACTACGTTTAAGCCGCAGGGGTCAACCATAGTCGCCATTTAGGCAAAATGGCAAGCTGACTACCTGCGGTTTTGTTTTCGCACTTTTCAGCATGGTCTGGGCTCTCCGCGTTAACGTAGTAGATGGGCCCCTTTTGTGGCAAGGGGCCGACCTGCGGGCCAGGGTAGCTAAAAGAGCCCCGTCCCAAAAAGACTGTTGGAAGTTGCGGTGGAATAGTTCCTGTTTTTGCTGCTGAAGGCCTTGAACAGGAACTATTCCACCGCAACTTATGAGGGGGCGGGGGATGCGATAGTATTGCATGGTGGTATTCGATTAACCGAGGGTTTATCCGAGGGCTTTATGGAACAGCACCAGCATTATCAGAGCCTGCAAGATCAGGCATACAACGCATTGCGCTCCAAGATCATCTATGCCGAGCTCAAGCCCGGCACGCGCCTTTCGGCGATTGGTCTGGAAAAGGAGACGGGAATCGGACGCACGCCCATTCGCGAGTCCTTTGTGCGCCTGCGTGAGCAGGAGCTGGTGGAAACGCGTCCCAAAAGCGGCACCTATGTATCAAATATCAGCATGGAGCGCGCCGAGAACGCCTGTTTCTTGCGCGAGAAGCTCGAGAGAAGCGTGCTTATTAAATGCTGTTCGGCAGCCTCGCCCGAGCAAAAGCATCGGCTTGAGCAGATTCTTGCGGAGTCCGAGTCGCTCGACCATAGCGAAACGCGTCGTTTCTTTGACCTGGACAACCTGTTCCATGAGACGTGCTTTGAGATTGCCGGTCGTCACATGTTGTGGGATTGGATGAAGAGCGTCAATACGCATTTTGAGCGATACAACTGGTTGCGTATGGTGTCGCAGGATTTGGATTGGGAGCCGATTCGTCGGCAGCATCGCCGGATTCTTGAGGCCATTAAGAGGGGCGATACCGACACGGCGAGCTATCTGGCAGAGACGCACCTGCACCTGATGCCCGAGGAGCAGGGCCCGGTTATCGCCTTGCATCCCGACTATTTTGAGCTGTCCAAAGACTCGTTCATCTAATCAATCCCCATATAAGTTGCGGTGAAATAGGGACTGTTTTGCGGCCTAGGTGGCGCAAAGGGGGTGCGGACAGAAAGTTGGACCGTGAAGCGGTCCGGACTGGAGGTTCGC
>URYT01000126.1 GCA_900552185.1 uncultured Collinsella sp.
AGAGCGGCGCATGCATGTTGCCGATCTCCCAGCACGCATGCGCGAGCGCAATCGGGTCCATACGGTCAACTTCGACCAAATAAACCTCGGCGCTGCGCAGACGCACGACAACCGCCACGGGCACCATACCCGACCGGTCGACGGCGAGCACGTCACCGTCGGCAAGACGCTCGCCATCAGTGGCATCCAGCCGGGCATTCACCGTGCGCCCCAGCTCCGTCACGCCCACAAACAGGCGCGCATCAGCCTGGTCCCAATCGAGTAGCAGCTCGTCAACCTCAAAGACACCGCCCAGCTCCCGGCGAAGCAAAAGCTCATAGGACGGGTCGTTGAGATTTCCGAGGCACGCTGTCGAAACCAAGCATTCAGTCATACTCTAGCCCTCGACCTCGACGAGCTCGATATCAAAGTTGAGGTCCTTGCCGGCGAGCTCGTGGTTGGCGTCGAGCGTCACAGCCTCGGGCGTCACATCGATGACCACGGCGGGGACGGGCATGCCGCTCGGCGTGGACAGGAAGAGCTTCATGCCCTTCTCGATCTGTTCGATATTGGGAACCTGCTCGGCCGGGAAGGTCAGGACCATCTCGGGGTTGTGCTCGCCGTAGGCATCGGCAGCAGGAATGTGCACGGTCTTCTTCTCGCCCACCTGCATGTCGACAACAGCGGCGTCGAAGCCCTTGATCATCTGGCCGGCGCCGCAGGTGAACTCCAACGGCTCGCCGCGATCGTAGGAGCTATCGAACTGCGTGCCGTCGTCGAGCGTGCCGCGATAATGGGTCTTGACCTTCTTGCCCTGGTTGGACATGGTAACCTCCGTAATAAGGGCGGCGCACAACGCGGGCCGCCATGAACATATGGCGCTAACTATACCCTAGTCATACAATTCAAAGACAGTTTGCAAAGAAACGCTGCAACCGGAGGAACCATGGCATATCCCGTATTTGACTTGCACTGCGACACCGCCGACCGCATCGGCTGGGCCACACTCGATCTCGACCTGCGCTTTACCGCCGGCACCGACGGTTATTTCCCCGGCGACGAAACGCATCCGCAAGATTTCGACCTCATCGAGGGCAACGCCTGCGCCATCTCGCTCGCAAAGATCGGCAACACGCCGTGGGCACAGTGCTTCGCCACGTTTGTCCCCGACGAGATTCCCACCGCCCACGCCGCGCGCTTCCAAGCGCAGATCATGGCGCACATGAGCGGCCAGGCCATGCTCAACCACGACCGCATGGTCAACGTGCGCAGCGCCGCTGACATTCGCCCTGCACTCAAGGACGGCAAGGTTGCCTGCATCCACACCATCGAAAACGCCACGTTCTTTGCCGAGGACCCCGCGCTGATCGAGGTGCTCAAGAGCCTGGGCGTTCTCATGTCATCGCTCAGCTGGAACGCGCAGGGACCGCTCGCGAGCGGCCACGACACCCACGCCGGCCTCACCGCCGCCGGCATCGAGGCGCTTACGCAGATGGAACACGTCGGCATGGTGCTCGACATCTCCCACCTCAACGACGAGTGCTTTGACGAGGTTGTCGCCCACGCCACGCGCCCCTTCGTCGCCAGCCACTCCAACTCCCGCGCGGTTTGCGGCGTCAAGCGCAACCTCACCGACGACCAGTTCCGCACCATTCGCGACATGGGCGGCATCGTCGGCCTCAACTACTGCAGCGAGTTCCTCTCCAACGAAGCAACCGACGAGACCGCCGCAGATGTCACCTTCGACCAGCTGGCAGCCCATATCGAACACTGGCTCGACCTGGGCGGCGAAGATGTCATCGCGCTCGGCGGCGACTGGGACGGCGCCACTGTGCCCGCTTTCCTCTCCGATGCCAGCATGATGCCCGAGTTCCAGAACATGCTCTCCAAGCACTTTGGCAAGACCGTGATGCAGAAGCTCTGCAGCGATAACGCCCTTGCCTTCTTCGAGCGTTATTAATTTCACATCCCTTGAGCGGGCCGGCATACCGAACGGTCGAAATGCCGGCCCGTCCCCAATCTGAAGGACCGCTTTTGACGCAGCAGTTTACGATTTCCGTATCCCGACCGGATGGGACGCCCATCCCCGTCGTCGTTACCAAAAAGCGCGTCAAGAACTTCAACCTACGCGTCACATCGAGCGGTGAGGTCCACGCCAGCGCACCGCTCGGCGCCAGCCGCGAGCGTATCGAAGCGTTTGTGAAGCGCAACAGCGCCTGGATTATCAGCCGACTTGCCCAGCGCGAGCAACGTCAGGCGACGGCACAGGAGCCGCTCAGCCCCTCGTCCATCATTGCGCTTTGGGGCAAGCCCATCACGGTACAGGACGCACTCGATCACAACTTTGTATCACCCGCACCGCGACCCAAACAGGCCACCTTCGCAAGTTTTATGGGTACCGACGAATCGAATGAAGGCCCACAGGCCAAGCGGCGCGCAATCCTCGACGGCCCAACGTCCGACGAGCTCCAAGTCCATATCGACCAGCTCTATACGTCCGAGGTCACATCGGCGCTACGCGATATTGTGCACGCATACGAAATCGCAATGGGTGTCGCCGTTTCCCGCGTTTCCGTACGCAGCATGAAAACGCGCTGGGGCTCGTGCACGCCCAAAACCGGCGCCATTCGCATCGCACGAGAACTTGCCGCCTACCCCGTCGAATGCCTCGACATGGTTGTCGCCCACGAGCTCGTCCACTTGCTCGAGCCAAGCCACAATCGACGGTTCCACGCCCTGCTCGACACGTACTGCCCCAACAATAGAGCCCTATCGCAGCGGCTCAAAAAACCGCCCGTCAACGAGCTCTAGCGTCGGCTAGCGCACGCGCTCGATCTCGACACCGCAGCTTGCCAGGGGAAGACCGACGGGCGCCCAAGGCTTATCGAGCTTAACACGTACGCCAAGCAGCAAGGGGTAACGACGCAGCAGCATCGAGGCCACACCCTCGGCTGCAGCCTCGATGAGCTTAAACGTATGCTCGCGCAGATAGCCGTCGACATCGTGGCACACCGAGCCGTAATCAATCGAGGCATCCAGATTGTCGTGCTCCCCTGCCGCGCGCAGGTCGGCATAGAGCACCAAGGACACGACAAACTTCTGCCCCAGGGCGTTCTCCTCGGGATACACGCCGTGGTTGGCAAAGACCTCGAGACCGTCGATAGTAATGCGGTCGGCATGGCGCAGATCGTCATAGCTCACATGGGGCACCGCCGTAGCAGTAGAAATCTCGCCCCTGCCACGACGGGCGAGCTCGGCACCCTCGGTCTTGGTTGCATTCTCGGGCAGCTTTTTGTTAGTCATCGCGATCGTCTCCTTCGTTCAGAACCCCGACCGCGCATACCGACTACACGCGAATCGACAGGTTCTTTTTATCATCGCTCCAGTTGCAAGCATTGCGCGCAGGGCATGCAAAACAGGCGCGCGACGCTTTGTCGGCTGCATAAAGCAGACGCTCGAGCGGCTGGCTGTTCACGCGCAGCTTTCGATGGCCCAGAATGGCTGTCTTAATGGCTGCGGCATCTGCCGGCTCAAACGCCACGTCTTCGGGCATGCCACCAAGAATCGCATCAGCGACGCGTTCGCTTGCAACATCATGGGATATACCCGATTCATACTGTTCATCTTTGCCGATATCGTGAAGAAGTGCCGTGGCGTAGATGACCTCGCGGTCAAATCCGAGCTCTTCCTCGAGATTCTTGATCCACATAATGCGCGCGACATCCAGCAGATGGTCAATACCGTGGCGGCAAAAGATGCGCCCCGATTCCAACTGCGCAATGTTGCCCAGGTGCCGCCGGAACAGCCCGTTGGCACAGATGAAATCAATGCGAGGCATGGCACCAAAGGGAGTCAGGCCCGAAGCCATAAAGCCGCGACGCGGCGTCCCCTCATCGGTCTTCGATGCAAAGTCGTTGACGACCCTCATGGTTAGCGGCCCATCATCCTAAAGAATCGCTCCTCGAGCAACGGATCGGTCTCAAAGACGCCGCGACGAGCAAGCGTCACGGTCTTGGTACCGGGCTTTTGCACGCCGCGCATGGTCATGCACATATGCTCGGCTTCCATCAGCACGATCGCTCCTTGGGGAGCAAGATAATCCATGAGGGCATCGGCAACCTGTGCACACAGCTGCTCCTGCAGCTGCAGTCGACGGGCATAGACCTCAACCGTGCGAGCAAGCTTAGACAGACCCGCCACGCGACCGTTAGGGATATAGCCGATCGCAGCCTTACCATAAAACGGCAGTAGATGGTGCTCGCACAGCGAGTAAAACGTAATGTCGCGCTCGATAACTAAATCGTTCGAAGCGACGGCAAAAGTTTTGGACAGGTGCTCCTCAGCGCTCTGGTCCATGCCGCCGGCAATCTCGCCATACATACGGGCGACGCGTGCCGGCGTCTCCAGCAGGCCCTCACGAGTTGGGTCCTCGCCTATGCCCTCAAGCAACAGCTTTATGGCGGTCTCAACTTTTTCCTGATCGACCATCTGGGCCTCACGATTTTGCGTTCGCGCTATGGTACCACGCCCTCCGGCATCGGCCACAAGCTACATAGTATGGGTCGAATAGACCGGATCGTCTCGCCAAAGCTCCACAGCATCGCACAGCGCAACGCCCTCACGCGCGGCACGAGCGCGCGTGGCGTTCATGTCGATCACCCGCTGATTACTCGAACCCCTAAAACGCAAGGAGATATCGTGCAGGTCTTGAACGAACGGGCCGTCCACCAACATATCGAGGCAGGCAAGGATACGGTCCGTCACCTCGGTATGATGACGGCCGCCCGGCATAAGTTCCTCGAGCACGTCGCCGGTAAAGCACCAAATGGTCTTCCCCGACTCCACAGGATAGGCCGCACGCACGCGTTCGATAAAGTCAACGAGACCCGCCTGATTCTCGGGTTCCATGGGCTCGCCGCCCAGAATCGTCAGGCCATCAATAAAGGGATGGTCAAGACTGTCGATAATCTTGTCCTCGACGGCACGGTCGAACGGTTCACCCGCGGCAAAGTCCCACGCGACGGAGTTAAAGCAATTCTTGCACCCACGACGGCACCCACTCACAAACAGAGAAGTACGAACACCTTCCCCATCAGCAATGTCGAAATACTTAATGTTCGCGTAGTTCATAGGTAACTCTCCCGGGAGGCCGGGGCATATCATCCCGTCCTCAAACATTCTCGGCCTGCGGCCTGCGAAACTGCGGGCGGGACGATATGTCCCGGCCTCATGCAAAGGGTAACTCAATGAACGAAGCGAACATCGAGTATAGGGTTCGAGGTCTAATAAAAACTGGGTTGCGGCTCAACCGCCATCGCAAGTAAATCATATCTGCAGCTCGAATTATTTCCGCTAAGAACTTCGAGGAGTGAGCAGACCGCATGCTGCATCTCAACTACGTCAACTTGGCTGAACCGAGAGGGCCGCTTGGGCTTTTGCTCGATATGAGTTCCGCACGCAAAGAAGGCCACTTAATGTGGCCTTCGTCTTGCGCAGGACTG
>URYT01000127.1 GCA_900552185.1 uncultured Collinsella sp.
GCGAACCTCCAGTCCGGACCGCTTCACGGTCCAACTTTCTGTCCGCACCCCCAGGAGACCAACCGCGCCTTGACGGCGGCGGGTGCCAACATCCTCAATTGTAAGGACCGCCGCGATGCGATTATCATCTTTTGCATCGATCGCGGGTGCAGCCTCCAAAAGGTCAACGAGGAGCTGTATCGCTTTGGCGAGGAGACGGTGAGTTAGCGGCTGATATCTGAGCCGGCGGAGCTGTCGAACAGCGATGCAAACGAACGGGGTGCGGATGCCATGGGGTGTCTGCGCCCTGTGCTATGATGGAGGCTATGGATACTCAGACCCCAACATATTCCAATGACGAGCTGACCGCAGCGCTTGCCGAGCACCTGGCGTCGCTCGATCGCGACGACAGCTATCGCGTGGAGCGTGTACTTAAGCGCTCGTCCGTTGAAACAACCGAGCTCGTGTACTTTGAAGGAACCGGCGGTGGTTCGCTCGGCCCCTTTGTCCGCAAACGCATCGATGCTTCGCTCAAATCGGCGGGGCATACGAGCGTCTGTTTGCCGCTCAGCGGGCAGGCAGGCGTTTTGAGCATCTGCCCAGAATCGTCGATTGTCGTCGTGTGGGCGACGAGCTCAACGTGGTTATGGAATACATCGAAGGGGAGACACTCGGGGCGCTGGTGGACCGTCTGGGAGCCACCCCCGATTATGCGCGTGAATTGTATCCTGTCCTTTGCGACGCCGTGGGCGAGCTCCATGCCGGTTTTGCAATGGCGGGGGAGACGTCGGCGCCGGTGATCCATCGCGACCTCAAGCCGTCGAATATCATCGTGACAGGTGCCAACTATACGCCTGATGACGGTCTGACATTTTCATCGCTGGTGATTATCGACCTGGGGATCGCGCGCGTATGGCGCGATGGCGCCGATGCCGACACCGTCAAGTTTGGCACGCGACCCTATGCGCCGCCCGAACAGTATGGGTTTGGGCAGACGAGTGTGCGCAGCGATGTCTACGCACTTGGGGCCCTGTTGTTCTTCTGCTTGACGGGAGTCGACCCTAAACCAGGGCTCGACATGCGCGAGCAATGCGAGGCATGCGGCATTCCCACTCCACTTACCGATGCCGTCTGCATGTCGATGGCGCTCGACCCGGCCAAGCGTTTTGCGAGTGCGGAAGCGTTGGGACGGGCGACACGCGCGGCATACGATCTGAGCCGCCCCGTGCGGCCTCCTGCGCCTGCGCCCGTCCGTACTCCGGCCTCGGAGACGGTGTTGACGCCCCAAGGGCTCCGGAACCCCGCAGGGCCTCCTAGGCCTGCCACCTCCGCTACATGCGGTCTGCTCTCTCGCGTTCCGGAGTCTCTGGGGCGCATTTGGAATACGCTCGTCTGCTTCTCGCTGCTTGTGTTCTTTGCCGGAAGTCACTTTGCCGTCTTTCACCCCACGGGAGCAAACCAAAGCTACCCGACGTGGCTTCTCATAATCGAGTATTTTTTCTTTGTCGATGGCCTTATGGTGCTTATGCATTTTGCGCTGTTCGACAAGCGTCGTCTTCGTCGGCGATTCGCACTGCTCGACAGCTATCGCGGCAAGAAACTCGCGAAACTCTGGCTCAAGGCATTGGGTGTGCTGCTCCTATGCATGATCGTCATAGTCGCGGTTGCCAATGCGACCGGCGTCGTCGATACCTCCGCTACCTAAAAGAAAAGGGCCCCATTGGGGCCCTTTGCAGTTGCACTTAGATGCGGTTCATCTGAGCGGCGACTTTGTTGTACCAGTCCTGCCACGTGGGCGGGCAGTACTTTTTGGCTGCTGCCGGGGTAAGGGTGGAGCCGTAGTTGGCGCCCAGATAGGCAACGTGAGCGGAGATGCCCTCGCTCCAGCTGCCAAAGCTGCGCCAACCGCCGCCACGGGCACTCCAGCCCCAGGCGTTGTAAGAATTGGCGCAATAAGCGCCCTTGGTGCTCTCGATGCAGGCGATGGCGGGGGACCAACGGGGGTCGACACCGGTATTCCAAGCGGCGACGGCAAAGTTATAGCCCTGGCCTGCCATGGGGGAGCCGGCGAGATAATTGTCGATGCGGCTCGTCCACTCATTAATGAACGAATCGTAATCGGAGCTACCGGTATTGGCGTTGTTCACCGTGGTGTCGATGGTGGTGTTGGTGTTGGTGGCCTGGCTGCTGGAATTGCTGCCGCTTACGCCCTCGCCCGAGAGCTTCTCGGCGGCAGCGGCCTTATCGGCCTCAAGCTTGGCAAGCTCGGCGGCATTTTCCTGCTCGGCTTTTGCCTGTGCCTCGCTGCGGAGCTGCTGGGCCTGCGCCAGCGCATCCTCGGCGTTTTTCTGCTCTGCCTCAAGCTGAGACTTGGCCTGCTGGAGCTCAGCCTTGTTCTGCTCGAGTTCGGTTTGCATGTTATTGAGCTGTTCGATCTCGTCGACGCTCGAGCTCGTGATCTGGTTGGTGTATTTGCAGGTCGTGATGAACTCACCCAGGCTCTGTGCGTTGACCAGGAAGCTCACGATGGGATTGGTGCCCTTCTGATACTTGTACAGATCGCGCATGGCGGAGCTTGCCTTGGCCTGCTGCTCGGGAAGCTTGGCCTCGATTTCCTCGATGCTTGCTTCATTGGAGTCAATCTGCTTTTGCAGGTCATCGAGTTTGGTGCGGGCGTCGTTGTAGGCGCTCGTGGCGGCTTCGATCTTCTGCTGGGCTGCGGAAAGCTGGTCCTGCGTTGCCTGCGAGGCGGCATACGCCGCAACGGGGGAGAGCATCGGCGTGGCCGTCAGCGCAACGGCGAGCACGGTGCTCGTGATGATACGAGCCGGCTTCGACGCAATGAGCGCTGCGGTGCGATGATTCGAATGCTGCATCCAGTCCCTCTGCAATCAATCGTAGGTTATGGTTCGAACGGTATTCTACTACTGCTTTCGACCTCAACTTGAACCTTAAAGGTTCCAAAGGGTCAAGTTGAACTTGAGGCTTTGGCCTTGACCTGCAGAAATGGTGAATTGTTGAGAAACCATAGAGTTCAACTTTAACGTTACAGAGCCCTGTTTGAGAGGAGTTTTGGGCTGTAAAAGCCATCTCAACGTGGGGTTTTATAACTACAGCGTGCCCTTCTGGCGAGCCTGCTCAATCTCTTCGAGGGCCTCGGCGGGGGTGAACGAACAGGTGCCGTCGCCGAGTTTGACTACCTGGATTTCGTCACCGGCGTTGACCTCTCCGCCCTTTAGTACCACGCCGAAAACGCCCTCGTGGGGAAAGATGCAGTCGCCAGCGAGATAGTAGATGGCGCAACGGGTGTGGCAGACCTTGCCGATTTGGCTGATTTCGACGAGCACGTCGCTTCCAAGCTTGAGCTGTGTGCCCAAAGGGAGCGAGAGCAGGTTGATGCCCCGGGTTGTGAAGTTCTCCCCAAAGTCACCCTCGTGTACGTCGAGCCCGCGTGCCTGCGCCGTCTGGATGGACTCCGCGGCTAAAAAGGAAACCTGACGGTGCCAATGTCCGGCGTGCGCATCGGTGGCGAGGCCAAATTGCTCTATAACGGTGTCGCGTCCATCGGCGACGGGCGACTTGCGAGTGCCCTTGTGTACCGACGTGTTGATCGAGACGATGCGGGCAGGCCCGTTGTAAGCATCGTTTGCCGTGCGTAGGGGAACGGCCGTTTGTGCGCGTTCCGCCAGCTCACGCTTCGCGGCATTGAGGATGGGATTATCGGTCGGATGGTCTTGGGGCACGTGCGCGCCTTTCGCTCGAGGATGTCAATACACTGAATCCTACAACAATGGTAGGTTCATTGCCCGTTGTCATACAACGGTGAGCGCCGTCTTCGTGCTGGCCTTCGTGCTGGACGATTACGTCGATTGCCATAGATACGGTGGAGCTTTGGGCGCCGGCGGCTTGGCACGCTAGAATAAATCAGTTGCGCAAAGACCGCCCGTTGTGTGGGCAGTTCATGATAGGAAGTTTCCATGGCATTGCAATTTACAGAGCGCGAGTTCATTCCCGTGCTGCTCGGTGGCGACATCAACGCCTATTCGGTGGCGCGCGCCTTCTACGAGGAGTACCAGGTCAAGAGTCTGGTCTTTGGCAAGTATCAGACGGGTCCCGCGTACCGCAGCCAGATTATCGACTACACGCCCAACGTGGATATCGATACCATGCCCGTGATGCTCAAAACCGTCAACGGCATTGCCCAAGCGCATGCCGATAAGACGATTGTCCTTGTGGGCTGTGGCGATAACTATGTTGCCCTCGTGGCTCAGGCCAAGGATGCCCATGAGTTGGCGGATAACATCGTCGCTCCCTACGCGCCCTACAGCATGCTCGAGCAGTGCCAGAAGAAGGAGATCTTCTACGAGCTGTGCGAGAAGCATGGCGTGCCCTATCCGCACACGTTTACCTTTACCAAGGCGATGCTTAATGCCCAGGGTGAGGCGCCTGCCGAAGTGCTCGACCAGATCGATTTTCCTTACCCGATGATTCTGAAGCCTTCTGACGGCATCATGTGGTGGCAGCACGAGTTCGAGGGCCAGAAGAAGGCCTATGAGATTGCCGACCGCGCCGAGCTGGAACAGGTCATTCGCGATTCGTATGCCAGCGGCTACACCGACGATCTGATCTTGCAGGACCGCGTGCCCGGCAACGACGAGTACATGCGCGTGCTCACCAGCTATTCCGACCGCAACGGCAAGGTGCGCATGATGTGCCTGGGTCACGTGCTGCTCGAGGAGCATCAGCCTCACGGTGTCGGTAATCACGCCTGCATCATCACCGAGCCCAATGACGAGCTCATGGGCGGCGTGCGTAAGTTGCTCGAGGACCTTCACTTTGTGGGCTATTCCAACTTTGACGTTAAGTACGACGAGCGCGATGGCTCGTTTAAGTTCTTCGATTTCAACACGCGCCAGGGCCGTAGCAACTACTACGTAACTAACAGCGGCTTTAACGTTGCCAAGTATGTGGTGGACGAGTATGTGTTCAACCGCCCGTTTGAGCCGGAGTTTGTGACGGCGCAGGACGAGGCCCTGTGGATGGTCGTCCCCATGGGCGTCGTCGACAAGTACGTCAAGGATCCCGAGCTGCGCGCTAAGGTGCATCGCCTGGACAAGGAAGGCAAGGGCGCCGACCCTTCGTTTATGAAGGGCGATTTTGTCTTTAACCGCTGGCTGCGCATGTGGCACACCAAGCTGCGCCACTTTAAGCTGTTCAAGACGTATTACAAGTAGATGAGCGCGGCGCCCGTCCGGTTTGCATCGGGCGGGCGCGGGTATGATACGCGCAATTGCGCAAGCGTCACCAAGGAGGCGGCGATGGAAAAGCTGGGAGTTATCGGCGGCATGGGCGCCGAGGCCATCCGTGACCTGCTCGACGCCATCGACCTTCCGCAGGAGGCCGCGACCCTCAAGGCCATCATCGCCGACGAGGACAGCCAGAAGCAGAAGCGCGAGAAGGCCGTTAAGCGCCTCGAGGTCGTCGACGCCTTC
>URYT01000128.1 GCA_900552185.1 uncultured Collinsella sp.
CGACGCCAACCGGTAAACCGTGCTTCTTGGCGATCTCGGAGATGGCGTCGATGTTGGGGATGTCGGAGTTGGGGTTGCCGAGCGTCTCGAGATAGATGACCGTGGTGTTGTCCTTGATGGCGCCCTCGACCTCGTCCAGGTTATGGGCATCGACGAAGGTGGTCTCGACGCCAAACTGGGAGAGCGTGTGCTCCAGCAGGTTGTAGGAACCGCCGTAGATGGTCTTCTGAGCCACCACGTGGTCACCGGCTTGGGCAAGAGCCTGCAGGGTATAGGTGATGGCAGCAGCACCGGAGGCGACGGCAAGACCTGCCACACCACCCTCGAGTGCGGCAATACGGTCCTCGAAGACGCCCTGGGTGGAGTTGGTCAGACGGCCGTAGATGTTACCGGCGTCGGCAAGACCAAAGCGGTCGGCGGCGTGCTGGGAGTTGCGGAACACATAGCTCGTGGTCTGGTAGATAGGCACGGCACGGGAATCGGATGCGGGATCGGCGCTCTCCTGGCCAACGTGAAGCTGCAGGGTGTCGAAACCAAAGGTATGCTCGGGGTTGTTGATGAACTGGCCCATGATGATCTCCTTGATCGAACAAAAGTAATAAGAGTAAGAGAAGTAAGTCGCTGTCTCCTGATCACGCCGACGGGCGCAAACAGGAGCCCGGCATTCGTCTTGGTAAGCAATTCATATGCGGGCCTCCTTTCGCATCCCGGTTCCGTGGTCGGCTTAATTACCTACCGCCTTTGTGTGTTTTGAATAGTACGAGCATTGTTTCCCTCGGTCAATCACTTAAAAGCGCTAATCTGTTATCTGTTTTATAGATAGCAATCGAGAGGATGGCGTCGATGACCCTTCAGCAGCTTCGTTTTCTGATTGCCGTGGCAGAGTCCGGCTCAATCAACGCTGCAGCTCAGCGCCTCTATACCGCTCAGTCCAACATCTCAAACGCCGTCAAAAGCCTGGAACAGGAGCTCCATCTGGAGATCTTTACGCGCTCCAGCCGCGGCGTCACGCTCACCAACGACGGCACCGAGCTTTTGGGCTATGCGCGCCAGGTCGTAGAGCAGGCCGACATGCTCGAGGCACGCTACGAGGACGGCGGCACACCCCAGGCGCGCCTTGCCGTCTCGGCCCAGCACTACGCGTTTTCGGTTGAGGCCTTTGTCAACGTCGTCGAGCGCTGCCGCGACAGTAAGTTTGAGTTCATCATGCGCGAGACCACCACCTCGCAGATCATCGACGACGTCCGCGCATTTCGCAGCGATATCGGCATTCTGTACCTGGATGACTTTAACGCCCGCGTTCTGCAGAAGGCCTTCGCCGATGCCCGCGCAAGCTTCCATCCCCTCTTCGACGCGACGGTCCACGTCTTCGTTAGCGAGCGCCACCCGCTCGCACGCCGCCCTCAGCTGTCCCTTGCCGACCTCACGCCCTATACGCGCTACAGCTTTGAGCAGGGAACCTCAAACTCCTTCTATTACGCCGAGGAACCTTTTAGCTATATCCCTTGCGACCGCAACATACGAATCTCGGACCGCGGAACACTTACTAACTTACTTATCACGTCGAACGGTTACACCCTGTCGACCGGTGTCCTTTCCAATGAAATGCAGTGGGGTATGGCATCGATCCCGTTAGCAGACGCCCCAACGATGCACGTAGGATATATCATGCATGACGACCGCAAACCCTCTCCCCTCTTGCAGCAATACCTCGACGAGCTCAACCGCATCATCCATGCCAACCAACTGTCGGAAGACGGGGTAGAAATCGTAGATTGCTAGCCCCCGGCGGGCATGGCGCTACAATGGTCACTCACGCGAAACGTACCCAACGAAAGGAACCATGTGAAGGTCATCATCTATACCGACGGCTCGGCCCGATCAAATCCGGGACGTGGCGGCTACGGCGCCGTGCTCAAATACACCAACCCCGCCGGCAAGACCTTCACCTCTGAGCTTTCGCGCGGCTACGCCAAGACCACCAACAACCGCATGGAGCTCATGGCGGTCATCGTGGCACTCGAGGCGCTCAACCGCCCCTGCGACGTCGAAGTCCATTCCGATTCGCAGTACGTCGTCAACGCCTTCAACAAGCACTGGATTGACGGATGGAAAAAACGCGGCTGGAAGACCGCCAACAAGCAGCCTGTCAAGAACCGCGACCTGTGGGAGCGTCTGCTTGCCGCAAAGAGCAAGCATAAGGTGGAGTTCATCTGGGTTAAGGGTCACGCCGGCCATGAGCTCAACGAGCGCTGCGACGAGCTTGCCACCACGGCGGCCGACGGCAGCAACCTCGATATCGACACCGGCTTTAACGAGAGCGACCTGTAACGGCGTTTTCGCACGCTTTTGTGTCCTCCCGCGCTACACTCATCCTGTAAACCGAACGGCACGAGGGGGATACATGCTGCGTATAGCGACCATCGGCACATCCATGATTACCGACGACTTTATCCAGGTCGTCAACGCCAACGACCAAGCCGCGTTTGTGGGCACGCTCTCGCGCGACGCAGATCGCGGCACCGCCTTCACCGCTAAGCACGGCGGCGAGCGTAACTTCACCGCACTTGACGAGCTTGCGTCCGCTGCCGACGTCGACGCCGTCTATATCGGCAGCCCCAACGCACTTCACTACGAGCAGGCCCTTGCCTGCATCGCCGGTGGCAAGCACGTCATCGTCGAGAAGCCCTTCTGCGCCACCGAGGCGCAGGCGCTGGAAGTCTTCCGCGCTGCCGAGGCAGCAGGTGTCGTGGCCCTCGAGGCCATGCGCCCGCTCCATGACCCCGCTTTCCACGCCATCGAGGACGCCCTGGGCGAGATTGCGCCCATTCGTCGTGCCTCATTGCGCTTTGGCAAGTATTCCTCGCGCTACAACGAGATTCTCGCGGGACGCTCCACCAATATCTTCGACTGCAATATGGCATCGGGTTCCCTCATGGACATTGGCGTCTACACCGTCGAGCCCATGGTCGAGATTTTCGGCATGCCCTCCGGCCTTACGAGCATGGCTACTCTGCTCGACCCCACCACGCGACAGCTCACGCACGGCCCCATCGACGGCTGCGGTTCTATCCTCGCCAGCTACGGCGGTGGCCGCATCTCCGTCGAGCTCGCGCACTCCAAAATTACGAATGACCTGCTGCCCTCGCAGATCGAAGGCGAGCGTGGCACTATCCAGATCGACCATCTGTCCACGCCCCGCAACGTCCGCATCGACTATCGCGGCGATGTCGTACGCGGCTCGGCGACCGAGGCACCGCGCGAACAGGGCGACAACGGCCGCGTGCTCGACCTGCCCAAATCGAGCAACACCATGGAATACGAACTCACAGACTTTATCACCGCCATCGGTGGCATCGATAACGTTAAGGAAGAGATTTGGGAGACCCCGGCGGGACGCCATGAGCTCGGCCACTACCGCGATGTCACGCTCGTCTCGCTGCGCATCATGGATGCCGTGCGTCAGCAGGCCGGCATTACCTTCCCCGCCGATTCAGTCAAGCAGGCATAGCGATGGGCCTCTTCGATACGTTCTTCTCCAGCGTCACCGGCGGCAGTCGAGAGCCTCAAAAACCATCAAACATCGAGCTCGAGCTGCGCCGCAGGCTTACTGTGCTCGCAAGCGACGAGGCCACTCAAGACACTCCCCTGCGCTACTTCCTGCACTGGACGGGGCAAGTCCAAGGCGTTGGTTTTCGCTTTACCAACACCAACCTCGCGCAGGCACGCGCACTCACCGGCTGGGTGCGTAACATGGAAGACGGCTCAGTCGAGATGGAGATACAGGGAGCTCCGGCAAATATCCTATCTCATCTCGAGGCGCTTCATGCCTCCTACGAGCGCATGGGAACGCGCTTTCGCCTCGTAGACGCCCAGGCCCGAGCCCCACTTACCAATGAAGACGGTTTCAGTCCTCGTTATTAGTATTGTGTGCTAAATACGGTATCATTTACCTACGACCGTTGATAGAAAAGAGGCGAGGCGCATGGCGGTGCAAAGAAGAAACACCAAGCAGCGGAAGCTGGTTCTTGACGCCGTGCGCCAAAGCTATAACCACCCCACCGCCGATGAGATCTACAACGCCGTGCGCGCGCAGGATGACAAAATCAGCCGCGGTACGGTCTACCGCAATCTCAATCTCTTGGCCGACGCCGGCGAGATCCTCTCCATCAAGACGCCGGGCGGCAGCCGCTTCGATCGCACGATCAAGCCGCATGCGCATATCATCTGTACCTCGTGCAGCCGCGTCATCGACGTACCGCTCCCCTTCGATGCCCAGCTCGACGCCAAGGCGTCCGAGCAAATCGGCTGGAACGTCACCTCGCACTACACCATCTTCGAGGGTCTCTGCCCCAACTGTAGGTAGATTTTGGGACATGCCTACTCAGCAAGTAGACGACGCAGCTCTTCTTCGACCGTGCGCACGTAGCGGACACGGTCATTGACACCGCGCATGCTGGGATTGCAGCTCTCCATCAGATAGGGATGGCCCACCACGTTGAGCATGTCGCGATCGTTTTCGTTATCGCCAAACGCCATCATTTCGTTAGGTGAGATCCCCAGCGCGCAACCATAATCGGCAAGCGCGGACCCCTTGCCCGAATCAAAGCCGATAAAATCGGTCCATTCGGTTCCCGACGTCATCACATCGACCCGGTCGCTAAAGCGACGCACAAAATACTCCAGCGCCGCCGGCTGCTCTGTCTCGGGCGTTTGAAACGCAATCTTAATGACATCCTCGTCAATGTCCTCGGGACGGTCGACCACCGCCACATCGCAGTGGACCTCGTAACGCAAATGGTCGACGAACGCATCGTTGCCGCTCATGGTATAGAGGTGCCCCTCACACGAAAGGGTCACGTCGGCATGGGGATAGGCGACCACGGCATTCGCGATATCCATAGCAAGGCTACGTTCCATGGAACGTTTGACAACGGCGCGCCCCTCGCTCATCACCAGGGCTCCGTTTTCGCATACATAGGCAAGCTCATCGGCCACCGGGGCAAACAGGTAGCGCAAGCTCGCATATTGACGGCCACTCGCCGGCATAAACACAATGCCGCGACGATGCAGCTCGTCGATGAGCTCAAATGCCTCAGGACGCGGCTCGCGCTCCCCCGGATGCAGCAACGTGCCATCCAAATCGCAGGCGATCAGTTTGATTCCCTCAAGACCCATATGCTTCCCCCAAAGCACCCCATCAAAAGTAAGACGGACTTTGAATAGTTGCCTCTCAAAGTCCGTCTTACGCATACGCACGTTAGCCGCGCGCCTTCTTTACGATCGTAAAGTCTGGAGCCATACTCACAACAACATCCGCCGCGCTCGATGCAAAGCGTCGACTGGCATCGAGCTCGCGTGTGACCACCGAGAGCCGAACACCCTCGACACCCCGGAGCATGCGGCCCAAAACAGGCTGCACCGGCGTATACATGCGCACGGTATGGTCATCCGAGTCACCCCGGAAGAGC
>URYT01000129.1 GCA_900552185.1 uncultured Collinsella sp.
CAGGACCTGACCGAGCGAAAAACTTACCCGCCTCGCCCGGCCAGGTCCGACGAGCCACGTTAACGAGCCGCCAAGATGGCGTCGATGAGCGTCAGTACGCCCCCGTCGTTGTTGCTCGGAATGCGCCACTTGGCGTGCGCGTTCATGTGCTCCTCGGCATTGTCTACGATAAAGCTGTGACCGACGCGCTCCAGCATGGGGATGTCGTTGTACGTATCGCCCACGGCGGCGGCGTCGGCAATATCGATGCCCAGGTGTTCGCACAGGTGCGCGACGCCGGCGCCCTTGTCGACGCCCAGGTTCATAAAGTCGATCCACTCGCGCCCGGCGTTGGTGACGTAGAGCTTGTCCGAGAACTCGGGACTATAGGTCTCGCGGAAAGCGGGCTCGGCGTCGTAGCCGGGGAAGAAGACCGAAATCTTGTTGGACTCGAAATCAATGCCATCAAAGCTGTCGACGTAGTTGATTGTGTTGTAGTAGACGCTGATCTCGTCGTGGTATTGATGGTCGCGGGCAAGCACGTAGAACTCGTCGAAGCAGCACAGGACGGGGACAGCGCGAGGATCCTCCGAGGCACGGCTCAAGACCTGCTGGTACAGCTTCACGTCAATATTGCTCTTATAGATATATCTGCCGCGATAGATCACGCACGCTCCGTTGTCGGGACAAAAGGCGAGGCGGTTCTTGATGCCCTCGAACATCTCCTCGAGCTTGGGGGCGGGACGTCCGCTGGCGGGGCAGAATACGATGCCGGCGTCGGCGAGCTTGTCCAGGCGCTCATCAAGACCCTGGGGCAGCACACGCTCGTCGGTCAGCAGCGTCTTGTCCATATCGACGGCGAGAATCTTAATGTTTCCGATATTGGCGTCCGATTCGTAAGTTTGCATAAAAGCGAGCCTTTCGTTTCGAGATTGTTTCAGACGTTATAGCCATCAATTCGTAGTCGGGCGTATTTTCGCAGGAACGGAGCGTATTTGCACCACGCTTCACAAAGTAATGAAAAAACTTTTCAGAAATTTGAATTTGTCGCTTGTGCTGCGGGCACTTTAGCGTAATATAGCGACCATCGAAAACGGAGACGGAAAAACAACCGCTTACCGAGGAAAAGGTACCGTTTACGATATTAGAATTGCGCCCGGCGATAGGTGAAAGGAGAGGCAGATGCAGTTCGTAACGATCATCACCACTGCAGACAATGCCATCCGACGCCAGCGCGCAATTTCCCGACGACGATAACAATCGTCTCTGTCCGCATGGGGCGAATTGCCTCAACAGAGTCATTTTGAGGTCGTTGGGTTTTAGCACGACATTGCTGCATGTTTCTAGGGCATGTATGTGCTGATTTTTGCTATTTAACCTGATATTGCACGGTATATGACCTTGAAATGACTTGCAACTGACCGATGTTCTAACTAGCTACCAAGGGCGAAAGGAAACAGCCATGAGCAAGGAAAAAGTCGTTCTCGCATATTCCGGTGGTCTTGATACATCCGTATGTGTCAAGTGGCTCCAGGACGAGAAGAATCTCGATGTCGTTTGTGTCTGCGGCAACGTGGGCCAGGAAGAGACCGGACTGGATGCCAAGAAGCAGAAGGCGCTCGACCTGGGCGTTCTCGATTGCCAGGTGCTCGACCTGCGCGACGAGTTCTCCGATGAGTTCCTGACCAAAGCCATTGCAGCAAACTCCATGTACGAGAACAAGTATCCGCTGCTCTCCGCCCTGTCTCGCCCGCTGCTTGCCAAGAAGCTTGTTGAGGTCGCCCACGAGTTTGGCGCGACCTACGTCGCCCACGGCTGCACCGGCAAGGGTAACGACCAGGTCCGTTTTGAGGCCGCCGTCAAGGCCCTCGACCCCGAGCTCAAGGTTATCGCCCCGGTTCGCGAGTGGGACCTGAAGTGTCGCCCCGACGAGGTCGCCTATGCCCACGCCCACAACGTGCCGGTTCCCGAGGGTGCCAACGACAACCCCTACTCCATCGACGACAACCTGTGGGGTCGTGCCATTGAGTGCGGTCACCTGGAGGATCCCTGGAATGAGCCGCTCGACGACGCTTGGGTTATGACCAAGAATCCCGAGGACACCCCGGACACCCCGACCTACACCGAGATTGAGTTTGAGGCCGGCAAGCCCGTCGCCGTCGACGGCAAGAAGATGAAGCTCTCTGAGATCGTCATCGCCCTCAACAAGATCTCCGGCGACAATGGCTTTGGCCGTCTCGATCTGGTCGAGGATCGCCTGGTGGGCCTTAAGAGCCGCGAGTGCTACGAGGTTCCCGGCGCCCTGACGCTCATCACCGCCCACAAGGCGCTCGAGGACATCTGCGTCGAGGGCGACCTGCTCAAGACCAAGATCAAGCTCGAGCAGGATTGGGCCACCGCCGTGTACAACGGCCAGTGGTACAGCCCGCTCAAGAACGCGCTCGATGCCTTTATGGCCGACACGCAAAAGTTCGTGACCGGCACTGTCCGTCTGAAGTTCTTTAAGGGCAACTGCCATGTCGTCGGCCGCAAGAGCCCCTTCAGCCTCTACGACTACGGTCTGGCTACCTACGACCGCGACACCACGTTTGACGAGAAGGCCAGCGCCGGCTTTATCGAGATCGATACGCTGTCGCTCAAGACGTGGGCAAAGGTCCAGGGCCCCAGCTCTGCTGCTGCCCAGGCCTAGCGCCTCCTTCCCTTGGTATCCGCGCGGCCCATCCGCGTGATACATAACGGGCGCACGGGGTCCCTACCTTTCGTTATGCTTGCTGACACTTCTTAACATCGGTGGCCCCTACGTTCCGCCCGCATATATGATGCCGCGTCTGCGGCTGAGTCCGAGCCCCGCCGGGGTTGTCCGGCGGGGCTCCTTCTATCAATTTGGCGGCTCTGTGCCTATATATATGAGGAGTATCCATTATGTTCAATGCTATCGCGCATGCTTTGCTTGCCCTCGCGCCCGAGTTCGATGCTGTAAGGGTCGAGGACGTTCCTATGAGCCTGAAGGCCTGGATCGATGGCTCGCAGGGCAACATCCGGAGGGAGACGTTGGGCGCCAAGTGCATGGTGCGTCACTTCTTTGCAAATTAGCCACATGGCCCCGCGCGCGGCAGGGAGTGTGTAAAACTAGCGGTTGATAAATCGCTTTAGCGACAGGGCACATTGCTTTGGACGCTTGTTTTGGTATTTGGAGAAAGGAGACGGTTCCATGGCTCTTTGGGGCGGTCGTTTTGAGGCGGGCGTGGCCGAGGTCACGCAGGAGTTTGGCGCGTCGCTGCCGGTCGACAAACATCTCTATAAGCAGGATATCGCCGGCTCTAAGGCGCATGCCAAGATGTTGGCCGCCCAGGGCATCATCAGTGCCGAGGACGAGCAGGCGATTGCCAAGGGCCTGACCGGAATCGAACAGGATATCGATGCCGGCAACTTTACCTTCGACATCAACGATGAGGACATTCATATGTCCATCGAGAGCGAGCTGACGCGTCGCATCGGCGAGGCTGGCAAGCGCTTGCATACTGGGCGTTCGCGCAACGACCAGGTGGCGACCGATACGCGCCTGGGCGTCAAGGCGCTGGCCAAGGAGCTCATGGAGGCCAATCTTGAGCTGCGCCATGTGCTGGCGGATGCGGCCAAGAAGTACGACAAGGTGATTCTGCCGGGCTACACGCATATGCAGCACGCTCAGCCCGTGCTGCTCTCGCATCATCTGCTGGCGTATTTCTGGATGTTCGCGCGCGACTTTACGCGCCTGAAGGCCGCCTTTGATGCCGCCGACAACTGCCCGCTTGGTGCTGCCGCGCTTGCCGGTACGAGCTATCCGCTCGATCGCCAGATGACGGCTGCCGAACTTGGCTTTGCGGGCGTGATCCCCAACTCGCTCGATGCGGTTTCCGACCGTGATTTCCTGCTCGATCTGCATTACGCCGGATCCGTCATGGCGATGCACCTGTCGCGTCTTTCCGAGGAGATCGTGCTGTGGTCGAGCTCCGAATTTGGCTTTATCACGCTTTCAGACTCCTACTCCACCGGCTCGTCTATCATGCCGCAGAAGAAGAACCCCGACTTTGCCGAGCTTATCCGCGGCAAGAGCGGTCGCGTGTACGGCAACCTGGTGCAGCTGCTGGTAACCATGAAGGGCTTGCCGCTTGCTTATAACAAGGACTTGCAGGAGGACAAGGAGGGCGCGCTCGATACCGCCCATACGCTCATGCAGTGCCTTTCCGTTATGGCCGGAATGATTTCGACTTGGACCGTCAACGAGGATGCCATGGCGCGCGAGTGCGGCGTGGGGCACCTTGCCGCCACCGATGTTGCCGATTACCTGGCCAAGCGTGGCCTGCCGTTCCGCGAGGCACATGCCGTGGTGGGCCATCTGGTCCTGATGTGCGAGAAGCGCGGCTGCAATCTTGAGGACCTGCCGTTTGAGGTGTTCCAGGAGGCAAGCCCGCTCTTTGAGCGCGACATTACCGAGGCGCTCGACATCCCGTCGATTGTCGCCGCGCGCACGACCGAGGGCGGCACCGCCCCTGCCGCCGTTGCCGTGCAGCTTGATCGCGCCGAGGCACAGCTCGTGGCTGACGAGGGTGTGTTTGGGTCACTGACTAAGGTCGTCGAGATGGGCCACGGGGTAAAGTAGGGATTTGGCTGAAGCCGTTTTGGCCATTTATTGATAAATCGTTTTCACTTTACGGGCGCCTGCTGATGTGGGCGCCCGTATTTTGTTGCTATGGGGGAGGGGCTTGTCGAGAACTTCTGTAGGACCTTTGGGCAGGTTGTGAAGGGGTTACGTTCGCGGGCGGCAACCGACCGCCTGCTCTGTTCGATGCGGTTGATGGGCGGTCGGATGGTACTCTAATCGGGCTTCGAAACAGAAGTGACACATATGGAGCGCTTTAATAAATTGCAACGTTTCAATAAACAGCTTTTTGTTTAACTGCAGCTAAAACTCTGTTACGATGCAGTCCAGGCGGGTGCCGGAATGGGACTTGGGCACGCGCGAACCTACTTGAAAGGCTACTTTTATGGCTATCGAGAAGACCTTCATCATGATTAAGCCCGACGCCGTGCGCGACCGCAAGATCGGCGAGATCGTTGCTCGCATTGAGCGCAGCGGCCTTGTCATCGAGCGCATGGAGATGACCACGCTCGAGCGCGCTACCGTCGAGGAGCACTACGCCCATCTGGCCGACAAGCCCTTCTTTGGCGGTCTCTGCGACTTTATGACGAGCGGTCCGGTCGTCAAGATGGTCGTTTCCGGTCTCTCCGCTGTTGCTAAGATGCGCACCCTCATGGGCGCTACCAACCCGCTTGAGGCTGCTCCTGGTACCATCCGCGGCGACTTTGCCGTCGATGTCAACGCCAACGTGATCCACGGCTCCGACTGCCTGGAGAATGCCGAGATCGAGATCAAGCGCTTCTTTGGCTAAACCA